>NZ_JAJSYW010000032.1:0-42002 GCF_036815005.1 Streptomyces sp. IBSBF 2435
GGTGGAGGGAGAGGGTCGGGCGGGTGGTCGTCGGGTCGGCCAGCGCCAGCGCCACCGTGCCGTCGGGGGCTTCACGGAGCAGGACGGAGGCGGGGCCGTCGATGGTGAGCCGGCCGACGCGGTGGCGGCCGGGGGTGAAGGTGTTGACGGCGAGCAGGCCGAGGCCGCGGTGGGTGACCGCCTGGACCGCGGTGGTGTTGGCGAGGACGGAGAGCGGGCCGTGGGCGTACGCCCGCAGTTGGTGTTCCGTCGCGCCGGGGACGAGGGCGTAGGCGAGCGCGGTGTGCGGGGCGCCGGGTTCCTGGTGGAAGGTCAGGGTGAAGACCTGCTTGGTGACAGGCGTGTCGGGGTTGGTGAGGCGGACCGCGCGGCGGCTGCGGGTGACGGTGTCGAGCGCGACGGTCGGCTGCGGCTGGTGCGGGTCGAGCAGGACGTAGCCGACGGCGGTGCCCTGGTCGGCGTCGGTGTACCGCAGCCAGGCCAGCGGGGCGGTGCCGGTGCCGGACCAGGGGGCGCCGCCGCGTACTTCGCCGGTGAGGGCGACCGGGGCGGCGGGGCCGGCGATCCTGGCGTCGGCCGTGGTGGTGACGGCCCGCCCCGCGGAGTCGCCGACCCCGGCGGCGAGCACCACGATCTCGTCGTCGAGCATGAACCACGACCTGGTGGCGTCGGCGCTGCGGTAGGCGACGAAGTCCTCGGGCAGCTGTCCTGCCTGCTTGGCGGCGTAGGCCGCGTCGGGGGCCAGCACCATCGCGGCGGCTCCGTACGCGCCGAGGACGGCGCCGCCGGAGTGGGTGTTGGTGCCGCGGGGGAAGTAGACGTAGGTGTTCTGCGACTCCGAGGACGAGGTGAAGCCGGCGGCCGGGTTGTCGTACCACTGTGTGCCGTACAGCTCGGGGACGGTCAGCCGGGTCTCGACGGGTGCCGTGACGCCGGCCAGCCGGTCGGGCGGCACGGCGGTGAAGTAGTCGACGCCGAAGGCCTGGGTCTGGTCCTGGCCCGCGAGGTAGAGGTAGTGGGCGCCCGCGCCCTGGAACCACGGCGTCAGGTTCTCGCCGCCCATGTACTCGTAGCCGCTGATCCGGGTGGAGCTGCGGGCGAGGGCGAAGGTGTAGCCGGGGCGGCGGTGGACGCTGCGGTCCATGGCGGGGTAGGCGCTGTGCAGGGCCGCGGGGTTGATGTCGCGGGCCGGGATCGCCGGGTCGGCGAGGATGTCGGCGTAGCGGGCGACGCTGACCGGGGAGACGAAGCCGGCCGGGTCGGGCGCGGCCTTCGTCACCTGCCGCAGGTGTTTGGCATAGCCGGCCAGTGCGGTGGCGCTGTCCCCCGCGGCGTAGCCGGACAGGTCGGTGACCGCCTCGACGACGGCGGCCACGTCGGCGTATCCGGTGCCGGTCCTGGAGACGGAGCGGCCCTTGACGATCTCCGCCATCCAGCCCTCGACGATCAGCGGGGCGAAGCTGTCGGCGACCCAGCCGGTGACGACGCCGGCCAGGTCGCCGTCGCCGGGCGCGTAGCTCGTGCCGTCGAGGATCTTCACCGTCTGCACCACCCGGGTGAGCAGCCCGGTGCCGTACGAGCCGGTGTAGGCGACCGAGGCGTGCTGGAGGAAGGAGCCGTCGGCGTAGAAGCCGTCGGTGACGCCGTGCCGGAGCGCGTAGGGGTCGACGGTCGCGTAGACGGTGAGCTGGTCGGCGACGGCCGTGGCGACGCGGGCGGGGTCGCCGAGCGCGGCGCCCTGGAGGACGCGGTTGGTGGTGATGTCGGCGAGGTTCGCGCCGGTGTGGAAGCGCGAGTCGAGGTCGACGTCGCCGTCCTTGCCGTTGCGCAGATACGCGTCCATCGCGGCGACGTAGGTGGCGGTGAGGGCGGGCGCGGCCTGGGCGAGGCGGTCGGCGAGCAGGACCAGGGTGCGGCTGACGTAGCCGGAGATGCCGATCTCCCAGGTGAACCAGTTGCCGTAGTAGCCGGCCGACTGGTCGCCGTAGTAGCCGTCGTAGAGCCGGGTCAGGCCGTCGATGACGCGTTGCTGCACGGCGGTGTCGCCGAGGAGGGCGGAGCCGGGGGCGCGGGTGGCGAGCGCGATCTCGTAGAGGTACTGGAAGGACGTGCTCAGGTGCGGGTCGCTGGTGCCGAGGCCGACGCCGTGGAAGAGCTCGCCGGGGCCGGCGGTGTCCATGGCGGCGATCCTGGCGGCGGCGGTGGACTGGAGCGCGGCGAGCTTGGCGGCGACCTCGGGGCGGGCGTTGGACCCGGCCGTGCCGCAGAAGACGGCGGTGACGTTGCCGAGCAGCGCGGCCTGGTCGGTGGCGGCGGTCGCTACGGCCGCGGCGCCCGCTTCCGCGGCTCCGGCGCGTATCCGGCCGGCCAGGGCCAGCAGGGTCCCGGCCGGGGCCATCGACAGCAGGGCGCGACGGGATATCTGCACGGCGGACGCTCCAAGCGGTCGGCGACAGCGGGGTGGCGCCGCCGGGACGGCGCCACCCCGCATTGAAGCAACCTTGGTCCCACCTGTCACCGGAAGCGACAGCCGTCCCGTTCACGGCACCACGATCACCGGCCACCGCCCGGTCTTGACCAGCCGCACCCCGGGCGAGCCGAACAGCCGGTGCCGCAGGCCCCTGGACGCGCCGATGACCACCGTGTCCGCCCGCAGCTCGTCGGCGGTCCCGCTGAGCCCGGTCGCCACGTCGGCGGCGCGCAGGATGTGGAATTCCCAGCGCGGGGGCGGCAGGTCGAGCGTGCCGGCCAGCCCGGTCGCCACCCGGTGCCGCAACTGCTCGGCGACCGCCAGGTCGTCGGCGTCGAGCATCCAGGCCGCCCCGGCGAGCATCGCGCTCGCGTGCACCGGCAGCACGTGGACCAGTACCAGCAGGGCGTTCTGCCGGCGGGCGAGCCCGACGGCGTAGGCGGCGGCCCGCCATGAGCAGTCGGAGTCGTCCACGCCGACCACGAGGACCCGGCCGCCGCCCCGCGGGGCGGCGGCCCGTTCTTCGAAGGCCACGGCTTCGCCGTGCCGGGCTGCTACGCCGCCGAGCCGTCGGGCGACCCGTCGCCGGCGGCGCCCGCCGCCCTGTCCGCACCCGGCCGCGCCTCGTCCTGGTCGGCGAAGGCCGCCGCCGTGGTCCGCAGCGGTACCTCCTTGAGCAGGGTGGACAGCACCAGCGCGATCACCAGGACGCCCGCGCCGACCAGGAAGGCCACGTTGATGGCTCCGGTGAAGCCGACCTTGAAGGGGTGGCCGAGCGCCGGGTCGACGTGCTTGAGGAACGACGTGTCGTTGAGGCTTCCGGTCCCCCCGGAGGACGCCGAGGTCAGCATCTTGAGCTGGTCCGGATGCGCGGCGGCGGCCTTGTCGAAGGCGGCGCTGCCGCGGGCGCCGGCGTAGGCCGAGCTGATCCGGCCGCCGACCACCGAGTAGACGACGGACAGGAAGACGGCGACGCCGAGGGTGCCGCCCATCTGCCGGAAGAAGGTGGTCGAGGAGGTGGCCACGCCGATGTCCCGGGGCGGTACGGCGTTCTGCATGGCCAGCACGATGGTCTGGAAGTTCAGCCCGAGTCCGGCGCCGACCACGAACATCGCGGTGTCGACGTAGGGCAGGCTGCTGTCGGCGTCCATCTGCCAGAACATCAGCATGCCGGCGACCAGCAGCACACAGCCGATGATCGGGAAGATCTTGTAGCGGCCGGTGCGCGAGGTGATCTGGCCCGAGACCATGGACAGCGCCATGATGCCGAGCACCAGCGGGAGGGTCAGCAGGCCGGCCCTGGTGGGCGAATTGCCCTTGACCAGCTGGAGGTAGAGCGGGATCAGGGTGATGCCGCCGAACATCCCGATGCCGATGATCGCGGACTGGGCCGAGCCCAGCGCAAAGACGCCGTTGCGGAACAGCCGCAGCGGCAGCAGCGCCTCGTCACCGGCCCGGCGTTCGGCGGCCAGGAAGCAGACGATGCCGACCGCGCCGACGATGTAGCAGGTCAGCGCGGTGCCGCTGCCCCAGCCCCATTCGCGGCCCTGCTCCGCGACGATCAGCAGCGGCACCAGGGCGACGATCAGCGCGACCGCGCCGAGGGAGTCGACCCGGTGGGGCCGCCGCTCCTGCTTGATGTGCAGCACCTTGGCCACCACGATCAGCGCGACGATCCCGATCGGCACGTTGACCAGGAAGATCCACCGCCAGCCGTCGATGCCGAGCAGCGAGTCCTGGCCGGCCAGCGCCCCGCCGATCACCGGTCCGAGCACGCTGGAGGTGCCGAAGACGGCCATGAAGTAGCCCTGGTACTTCGCGCGTTCGCGGGGCGGGATGATGTCGCCGATGATCGCGAAGGCCAGCGAGAACAGGCCGCCGGCGCCTATGCCCTGGAAGGCGCGGAAGCCGGCCAGCATGTACATCGAGGTCGAGAGCATGCACAGCGCGGACCCGACGATGAAGACAGAGATCGCGAAGAGGAAGAACGGCTTGCGGCCGTACTGGTCGGACAGCTTGCCGTACAGCGGGGTGGCGATGGTCGAGGTGATCAGGAACGCCGTGGTCACCCAGGCCTGTGCGGTCAGGCCGTTGAGGCTCTCGCCGATCTTGTAGATGGCGGTGGAGACCACCGTCTGGTCCAGCGCGGCGAGGAACATCCCCAGCAGCAGGCCGGACAGGATGATCATGATCTGCCGGTGTGTGTAACCCGTCGGTGGTGCGGCGGTGCCGGCCTGCGCTGCGTCTGCCTGGGCGGTCATGGGGACTCTTTCTCCGGATCCTTGCTTGCCCTGGGCAACGATACTGCCGGATGCCGGAAAGCACAGGCCGCAGCGGCGTCAATACCCGGCCCGCGGCCCCGAACTGCGCATCATGCCCGTTATGATCACCCTGACGTACACCGCCGCGCTCATCACGTTCTTCTCCGTGATCGGCCCGCCCAAGGTGCTGCTCGCCTTCGCCGGCCTGGCGCAGAACCATCCGAGCAAGGACGTGCGCACCATGGCGCTGGTGTCGTCGGCCGGCGCGGTGGTCATCGGAACGGCGGCCGGCTTCACCTCGCCGTGGCTGCTGAAGCTGTTCCACATCTCGACCCCCGCACTGGAGATGGCAGGCGGGATCATCTTCTTCCTCTACGCGGTCGGCCTGGTGCTCGGCCTGCGTCTCGGGTCGGAGGACGCGGGCGAGGACGGGCCCGATGTGTCCAGCGGGCTGCGGGAGTTGCTGGTGCCGTACGTGGTCAGTCCGCTGGCCCTGACCGCGGTGCTGATCGAGGCCGCGGAACGCGACGACTGGGGGTGGCGCGGCACGGTCGTCGCGGCGTTCCTCACGGTCATCGCGGTGGACCTGGCCTGCGTGCTGCTGCTCGGCGGGCTGCTGCAGAAGACCCACAACGCGGTCGTGGAGCTGGTCGCCCGCCTCCTCGGGCTGCTGCTGGCGGCGGTCGGCGTCGACCTGGTCCTCGACGGGCTGTTCGACCTGGGCGTCAGGACCGTGTCGGCCCACTGACCGGGGCGGGGCGCCGCGTGGCGGGCATCTTAGGCCAGCGGCCCGCATGTACCGCAGGAAAATGCCGGAACTCCCCGAAACAGGCCGCACGGAAAGTAACTTCCTCGTCACCACCCGAATGGCGGTTGCGCGCCGCGGGGAACGAAGGGAGCCGTGTGTCCGGCATCGACGAGTGCCTGCTGCGGGCGATGGCGCTGCCCGGGGCGCGCGGCGCGGCCCTGGCGGAATGGGTCAGCGGGCTGGCGCTCGGGGTGATCGGCGAGGCGCCCGGCGGCTTCGACCACGAGACGGTGGCCGCCGAGACCGCCGCCTACGCCAGGGCCACCGCCGAGCACCCGGTCTTCACGGCGTGCCACGAGGGCAGCGGCCCCGCGGCCGAGGAGGCGGTGGTGGTCACCGGTACCGGCTACCACCTGCTGCGGTTCGTCGAAGCCCCGTACGAGGGCGGGGTGTTCCTCTACCTGTGGCTGGACCGGGAGCAGGCGAACCTCGCACTCGCGCTGCGCGGCCTGCGCGAACTCGCGGACGGGCTGGTCCTGTTATGAGCGCGCCGGCCGGCCACTCCCCCATGCTGTCGCGGCTCGCGGAAGAGCGCGCCACCGGGGTGCTGCTACGGGACGCCGGCGCGCTCTACCTGGAGGACGGTGCGGTGGCGCACGCCGAGAGCCCGGCGGCGCCCGGTATCGAGGTGCTGCTGACAGCGGGCGGCCGGCTGTCGTCCGAGGCCTGGCAGGAGGCGGTGGAGGCGGCGGGCGCCGAGTGCGCGACAGGCCGCTGGCTGATCGAGCACCGCAGGCTGGCGGCGGGCGAGTTGGAGATCAGCCGGCTCGGCGCGCTGTACGACGCGGCCTACTTCGTCCTGTCGCCCGCCGCCGGCCCGACCCGCTTCCGGCACGGCGTCCGGCACTGGTTCGGGTCGCTGGGCGGTGTACCGGTGGCCGCGGTGGAACGCGAGATCCTGCGGCGCCGGCTGCTGCTCGAATCGCTGTGGCCGCACCCGCCCCTGGACGCCGCGCCGGTGACCCCGGCCCGGGCCGCCCTGCGCCCGGCCGCGCGACTGCCGTACCTGCCGCGCCGGCGGGCCGCCGTCCTCCGCCTCGCGGACGGCGCCCGCACCCCGCCGGCGATCGCCGCGCTGCTGGGCCGCCCGGCCTTCCACGTGCTGGTCGACGTACGCCGGCTGGCCGCGCTCGGGCTGGTCGAGACCCCGGAAGGCGGCGCGCGGACCAGCGCCAGGGCGCCCGCCTGGTTCCAGAACATCGGCGACGACCCGGACGTGGCGCTGCTGCGCAGGCTGCGGGTCGCGCTGGAGCGGTTGTGATGCGGGCGCTGCACCGGCGCGCCCTGCGGGCCGAGCGGAGGAAGAGGTCGATGGTGCACGAAGCCGCGATACGTACCGAGTTGGCGGGCCTGCGGGCGCGGCTGCCGGAGGTGACCGGAGCGCTCGCGGCCACCGCCGACGGCCTGGTGCTGGCCGAGGACGCCCCGGGCCTGCCGGCCGAGGGCTTCGCGGCGCTGACGGCCGCCGCCCTCGGGGTGGGGCTGCGGCTCACCGAGACCGCGGGGCAGCGGTCCTTCCGCGAGCTGCTGATCCGCAGCGACACCGGGTGCATCGCGCTCTACACGGCCGGCCGCGACGCGGTACTCGCGGTGCTCGCGGAGCCGCGCACCAACGTCGGCCGGCTGCACCTGGAGGCCCGCCGCAGCTGCGCCGAGGTGGCGGACCTGCTCCGCCACGCCCCGGGCGGGCCGGAGGGCGGCGGCACGTCATGAGCGGCCGGCCGCCCGGACCGCGCGCCGGCCGGGCCAGGACCCGCCCGCAGGACCCCGGGGACTCCCGGAGAACCCGGACCGCACAGCACGTACCTCACACACCGTCGAAGGGAAGCACGAAGATCATGGCCAACACCGAAACCGCGCTCAAGGACGCGATGACCTCCATCGAGGGCGTCATCGGCGTGGCGCTCGTCGATTACACCAGCGGTATGGCGCTGGGCACCCTCGGCGGCGGCAAGGACCTCGACCTGTCCGTGGCCGCCGCGGGCAACACCGACGTCGTACGCGCCAAGGCCCGCACGATGGAGATGCTCGGACTCAAGGACGAGATCGAGGACATCCTCATCACCCTGGGCACGCAGTACCACCTGATCCGGTTACTGCGCGGCAACGGAAAGTCCGGGCTCTTCCTCTACCTGGCGCTCGACCGCGGCCGCGCCAACCTGGCGATGGCCCGCCACCAGCTCAAGTCCGTGGAGAACGGCCTGGAGGTCTGACCGGCGGGGGCGGGCGGCCACCGGCATCCGTCCGCCCCGCTTACGGGCCGCCGGGGACTCCGGCCGGGCGGCGGACGTTGGGCGCTTCGGGTGACTGTGCACCGGGGCGGCCACCACGGACGGGACGGCCATGGTCTGCTGGGTGGTGACAGCCCGTCAGTGACCGGTGCGGCCCGCAGGCCGGCCAGCCCGGCCGAGCAAGCGCAGAGGTGCCGACGTGATCAGCCGCGCGCAGCAAGCAGCGTCGCAGGACCGTCCCGACGGGGCGCGGCTGCGCTGCCTGGTCACCGGCGCGACCGGCTATATCGGCGGGCGTCTTGTGCAGGAGCTGCTGGACGCCGGGCACGAGGTGCGCTGCATGGCCCGCACTCCGGTCAAGCTGCGCGACCACCCCTGGGTCGGCGAGGCCGAGGTGGTGGCGGGCGACGTGACGGACGAGGCGTCGGTGCGGGACGCGCTGCGCGGCATCGACGTCGCCTACTACCTGGTGCACGCGCTCGGCTCAGGCAAGGACTTCGAGCGGACCGACCGCGGCGCGGCCCGGCTCTTCGCCGAGCAGGCGCGGGCGGCCGGGGTGGGCCGGATCGTCTACCTCGGCGGCCTCACCCCGCACGGGGTGGCCGCGCGGGACCTGTCGCCGCATCTGCGCTCGCGGGCCGAGGTGGGCCGGATCCTGCTGGAGTCGGGCGTGCCGGCCACAGTGCTGCGGGCCGCGGTCATCATCGGTTCCGGCTCCGCGTCGTTCGAGATGCTGCGCTACCTCACCGAGCGGCTGCCGGTGATGGTCACACCGAGCTGGGTGAGCACCAGGATCCAGCCGGTCGCGGTACGGGACGTGCTGCGCTGGCTGGTCGGCAGCGCCCGCATGCCGTCCGACGTCAGCCGGACCTTCGACATCGGCGGCCCCGACATCGTCACCTACCGGGAGCTGATGCGCCGTTACGCGGTGGTGGCCGGCCTGCCCCGGCGGCTGATCGTGCCCGTGCCGGTGCTGACCCCGCGGCTGTCCAGCCACTGGATCGGGCTGGTCACACCGGTGCCCGCGGGGGTGGCCAAACCGCTGGCGGAGTCGCTGCGGCACGAGGTGGTCTGCGACGAGCACGACATCGCCGACTACGTCCCCGATCCGCCGGGCGGCCCGCTCGGGGTGGACGCCGCGCTGACGCTGGCGCTGCGCCGGGTGCAGGACGCCCAGGTCACCACCCGCTGGTCGTCGGCCGCGGTGCCCGGCGCCCCCAGCGACCCGCTGCCCACCGACCCCGACTGGGCGGGCGGCAGCCTCTACACCGACCGGCGGGAGGCGGCGGTCGACGCGAGCACCGCCGACCTGTGGCGGGTGATCGAGGGCATCGGCGGCGAGCACGGCTGGTACTCCTTCCCGCTGGCCTGGGCGGTACGGGGGCTGCTCGACCGGCTGGTCGGCGGGGTGGGGCTGCGCAGGGGCCGCCGTGACGCGGCGCGGCTGCGGGTCGGCGACTCGCTGGACTTCTGGCGGGTCGAGGAGATCGAACGCGGCCACCTGCTGCGGCTGCGCGCCGAGATGCGGCTGCCGGGCCTGGCCTGGCTGGAGATGTGCGCGGACCGCGACGAGGCCGGGCGCACCCGCTACCGGCAGCGGGCCCTCTTCCACCCGCGCGGGCTGCTGGGCCACGCCTACTGGTGGGCGATCTCGCCCTTCCACGCGGCGGTCTTCGGCGGCATGGCCCGGAACATCGCCCGCGCCGCGGCACGGACGGCGAAGGAGGGTGCGGCATGAGGGCGTACGGCGAAGAGCGGCACCACGGCGACGTACGGCGTGTGCGGCCGGTGGCGGCGCGGGGGATCCCCGGGGGCGGCGCGTGAAGCGGGCCGTCGTGCTGTTCACCGGCGACCTGCGGCTGCACGACCATCCGCCGCTGCGGGCCGCGCTCGCCGCGGCCGACGAGGTGGTGCCGCTGTTCGTGCAGGACCCGGCGGTGGCGCGGGCCGGCTTCGCGGCGCCCCACCGGCGGGCCTTCCTCGCCGACTGCCTGGCCGATCTCGATGCCGGGCTGCGCGAGCGGGGCGGCCGGCTGGTGGTGCGGACCGGCGATCCGGCCGCGGAGGTGTGCGCGGTGGCCGCGGAGTGCGACGCGGCCGAGGTGCATGTGGCGGCGGCCGACAGCGGTTTCGGGCAGCGCCGCGAGGACCGGCTGCGTACCGCGCTCGGCAGCGCGGGGCGGCGGCTGCACGTCCACGACACGGTCGTGACGGCGGTGCCGCCTGGCGCGCTCGCCCCGCAGGGCTCCGACCACTTCGCGGTGTTCACCCCGTACTTCCGGCGCTGGTCGGCGGAGAAGCTGCGGGAGGCCCTGCCGGCGCCGCGGACCGTGCGGGTGCCGGACTCGGTACGGTCGGCCGGCCTGCCGCCCGGCACCTCCGGCGCGGGCGGTGAGGACGCGGCGCGGCGCCGGCTGTCGACGTGGCTGCGCGAGGGCCTGGCGGCGTACGACACCTCGCAGGACGACCTGGCGGGCGACGCGACCTCCCGGCTGTCGGCGCATCTGCACTTCGGGACGCTCTCCGCCGTCGAGACGGTGCACCGCGCGCGGGCGGTGGGCGGTCCCGGCGCGGACGCCTTCGTACGGCAGCTGTGCTGGCGGGACTTCAACCGCCAGCTGCTGGCCGCGAGGCCCGAGGTGTCGGCGGCGGACTACCGCGGCCGGCACGACCGCTGGCGCACCGGCACGGAGGCGGATGCCGACGCCGAGGCGTGGCGGGAGGGCCGTACCGGCTACCCGGTGGTCGACGCAGCGATGCGCCAGTTGCGGTCCGAGGGCTGGATGCACAACCGGGGGCGGCTGCTGGTGGCGAGCTTCCTGACCAAGACGCTCTACGTCGACTGGCGGGTGGGCGCCCGGCACTTCCTCGACCTGCTGGTGGACGGCGACATCGCCAACAACCAGCTGAACTGGCAGTGGGTGGCCGGCACCGGCACCGACACGCGTCCGAACCGGGTGCTCAACCCGCTGCTCCAGGCCCGCCGCCACGACCCGGCCGGCGATTACGTCCGGCGCTGGGTCCCCGAGCTGGCCTCGGTGGACGGGTCCGCGGTGCACGAGCCCTGGAAGCTTCCGGAAAAGGACCGCAACGGCTATCCGGTGCCCGTCGTGGAGCTGTCCGACGGCAGGAACCGCTTCCGGCAGGCCCGCGGCCTGGACTGATCCGGCTCGCGGCGGCGCGGCGGCTTGCTTCGCGCTCGGCCGGGACCTCCGACCGGCCCCCCGCCTCCGCCGGGACCGGCGGCCCGGGCACGGCGGGGGCCTACTCCGTACGGCGGAGCCGCGGCGCCGCCCGGTTGCGGGGTCCACCGCACCGACCTTGACTCGTCGTGACACCCGGTGGGCGGCGAGAGGAGAGGCGTGGTGCTGTCGGCGCGCGGCCTGTTCACGGAGATCCTCGACAATGACGAGTCCTTCCGGCTCTTCTGCTCCATCGCCGCGAGCGGTGAGACGCAAGGCGGCTGGGAGAACGGCAGAATCGCGGCCCTGGTGCCCCCCGGCCTGGCCGCGCTGGCGCCCAAGATCGCCCGGCACGGCGCGGACGAGGACAAGCACGGGCGGATCTTCAACGGCCTGCTGCACGGCCGCGCCCTCGAACCGGTGCCCGTCCCCGCCGACACGGACTACACGATGCTGCTGGAGCGGGCCGGTATCGGGCTGGCCCACTCCCGGCTGCGGGCCGAGCAGCCGCTCAGCGAGCACGACATCGTCACGTATCTCTCGCACAGCCGGGTGACCGAGCAGCGGGCCTCCGAGCAGATGGCGATGCTGCTGCGGCTGTTCGGCGACCACCCCGAGATCGGCCGGGCGATCCGGCAGATCGCCCGCGACGAGGACAACCATCTGGCGTACTGCCACGAGGAGCTGCTGATGCTCGTGCGGGCCGGGCACGGGCAGCTGATCCGGCGCACGCTGGACGAGTGCGCGAGGGCGGAGATCCGCGTGTACCGCGAGGTCAGCCTCGCGGTGATGGCGCACATGGGCCGCCTGCTGCGCTGGCCTGCGCCGAAGTCCGCGGCCCTGCGGGCGGGCATCCACGCGGTGTACGCGTACGAGCGCGTGGCCGGCCGGCGCCGGATGACGACGCTCACGATGCCGTCCCGGCGCAATGCGCTGGGCGGCGGCCCGGTCGCGGCGGAGGCCGTGTCCTGACCTGTCGCGGTGCCGAGCGGGGGTGGGCGGTCCGGAGGGTCCGGGCCGCCTTTTCGCGCGTGCGGTCCGTCCCGCGGGCTGATGCCCCGTCGACCCGGGTCGGATTCGGGCGCACAGAGCGCCGGTGAAATGCCGTCAGGTTTCCCAACTGGTTCCGTCCTCGCTCTTGCCCTCCTTCTCTGTCCTGATTAGTTTGTTCGCTGAACTGACGAACGAACGCTTTGTGTCTCTATCGGCACCCACAGTTCCCCCCTCCCTAGGTGGCAATGTGAGTTCTCCTCTGCTTCAAATGCGGGGAATTACCAAGGTGTTTCCCGGTGCCAAGGCACTGGACGGCGTCGATCTGGAGGTCGAAGCAGGAGAGGTGCACTGTCTGCTGGGCCAGAACGGCGCCGGCAAATCGACCCTGATCAAGGTGCTGGCCGGCGCCCACCAGCCGGACGGCGGCGATCTGGCCTGGGACGGCGAGGCGGTGGTGCTGCCCAGCCCGACGGCGGCGATGCGGCACGGGATCTCCACCATCTACCAGGAGCTGGACCTGGTGGACGGCCTGTCGGTGGCCGACAACATCTTCCTCGGGCACGAGCGCGCCCGCTTCGGCCTGACCCGGCGCGGCGAGACCGCGACCGCCGCCCGCGAGCTGCTGCGCTCGCTCGGGCACCCGGAGATCGCACCGGGCACCGAGGTCGGCAGCCTGTCCCCCGCCCAGCAGCAGATCGTCAGCATGGCCAGGGCGCTGTCGCACGACACCCGGCTGATCGTGATGGACGAGCCCTCCGCGGTCCTCACCCAGGACGAGGTCGGCAATCTCTTCCGGGTCATCCGCGAGCTGACCGCGGCCGGGGTCGCGGTCCTCTACATCTCGCACCGGATGGCCGAGATCCGGGCCATCGGCAACCGGGTGACGGTGCTCAAGGACGGCCGTACCGTCGCCGGCGGCCTGCCGGCCCGCACCCCCACCGCCCAGCTCGTCGCGCTGATGACCGGCCGCGAGACCGCGTACGACTTCCCGCAGCGCGGACGGCGCGCCGAGCGGGCGCGCGACGAGGTGCTGCGGGTGGAGAACCTGACGCTGCCCGGCAGCTTCGAGGACGTGAGCTTCACCGTCCGCGCCGGGGAGATCGTCGGACTTGTGGGCCTGGTCGGCTCCGGGCGCTCGGAGATCCTGCACGCCGTCTACGGTGCGACGCGCCCTGCGTCCGGCGCCGTCCTGGTCGACGGGCGGGCGCTGCCGCCGGGCCGGGTGACCGCCGCGGTGCGGGCAGGTGTCGGTCTCGCGCCCGAGGAGCGCAAGAGCCAGGCCCTCTTCCTCCAGGACAGCGTCGTGCGCAACGTCAGCATCTCCTCGCTCGGCCGGTTCGCGCGGTTCGGCTGGCTGGACCGCCGCCGGGAGGCCGCCGCGGCGACCGAGCGGGTGGCCGCGCTCGACCTGCGCCCGGCCGACCCGCAGCGCGCGGTCCGCACGCTGTCCGGCGGCAACCAGCAGAAGGCGGTACTCGCCCGCTGGCTGCTGCGCGGCTGCCGGGTGCTGCTGCTCGACGAGCCCACCCGGGGGGTGGACGTCGGCGCGCGCTCCGAGCTGTACGCACTGGTACGGGAACTGGCCGACTCCGGTGTCGCGGTGCTGTTCGTGTCCAGCGAGGTCCCCGAAGTCCTCGGCCTCGCCGACCGCGCCCTGGTGCTGCGCGAGGGCCGGATCGTCCATGAGGCCGCCGCCGCCTCGCTGAAGGAATCCCACGTACTCGACCTCGTGATGGAAGAGAGCCGCCCATGAGCGACCAGACCACGCCGAGACCCGCGCAGGGCGCCCCCGGGCTGCCCGCACAGGCCGGGTCCGGCGCCGATGTCGCCACCAAGCCGGCCCCGCTGAAGGAGGGGCCCGACCCGGGGGGCCGGCCGGCCGCCGCGGACCGGCTGCGCCGGCTGTTCCCGCTGCACCAGGTGCACAGCCTCGGGCTGCTGGTGGTCCTGGTCCTGCTGGGCGTGGTGGGCACCGCCACCTCCGGCAACTTCCTGACCAGCAACAATATTGTCAATATCCTCACCAGCGCGGCGGTCATCGGCGTCATCACGGTGGGCCAGACGTTCGTCATCATCGGCGGCGGCATCGACCTGTCGGTCGGCGCGATCGTGGCGGTGGCGTCGGTGTGGTGCACCACGGTGTCCACCCAGTCGTACGGCCTGGGCGGGATGCTCTTCACCGCAGTCGTCGTCGGCGCGGTCGTCGGACTGCTCAACGGCATCCTCATCGCCTACGGGAAGATCGTCGCCTTCATCACCACGCTGGCCATGATGGCGTCGGCCCGCGGGGTCGCCGAGCGGCTGTCCGACCGGCAGTCGCAGGTGGTGACGGTGGAGTCGTTCAACCGGATCGCGACCGACAAGTTCCTCGGCGTCCCGCTTCTGGTGTACCTGATGGCCGGGATCGTGGTGCTGGGCTGGCTGCTGCTGAACCGTACGACCTTCGGCCGGCGCACCTTCGCGGTCGGCGGCAATCCGGAGGCCGCCCGGCTGGCCGGTATCGCGGTACGGCGGCACACCATGCTGCTCTACGTGCTGTCCGGGGTGTGCTGCGGTGTCGCCGCGGTGATGCTCACCGCCCGGACGACCAGCGGTGCCAGCAACCTGGGCAATCTCTACGAGCTGGACTCCATCGCCGCGGTGATCATCGGCGGCACCCTGCTGGCCGGCGGTCGCGGATCGCTGTTCGGGTCGATCCTCGGCGTCCTGGTCTTCACCACGATCACCAACATCTTCGTGCTCAACAACCTGACCACGGACATCCAGGAGATCGCCAAGGGGCTGATCATCCTGGTCGCCGTCCTGCTGCAGCGCACCCGCGGCGGGCGCTCCCCGGCCTGACCGGCTGCTCCACCCCTCGTTTTCCCCGCCTCCACTCCCCTCTGAAGGGAACACGCGTATGAAAGAGACCGGACCCACGGCCATGGGGCGCAGAAACATGCTGCTCGGCGCAGGCGCCCTGGGCAGCGGTCTGCTGCTGTCGGCGTGCACCAGCAACTCCAACGGCGACTCGGACAAGGCCAATGTGAAGGCGACGACCGCCGCGTCGGGCAGCACTCCGGGCAAGCACGTCACCGTCGGCTTCTCCGCGCCCGCCGCCGACCACGGCTGGATCGCGGCGATCACCAAGAACGCCAAGGCGCAGGCGGGGCAGTACAGCGACGTCAGCTTCCAGGCGGCCGAGGGCACCAACGACGTCAACGCCCAGATCAGTGCGGTCCAGACCCTGATCGACAAGAAGGTCGACGTCCTGGTGATCCTGCCCTTCGACGGCAAGGCGCTGACCGCGATCGGCACCCAGGCGATGGACGCGGGCATCCCGGTGGTCAACCTCGACCGGGTCTTCGACAACTCGCTCGCCTACCGCACCTGGATCGGCGGCGACAACTACGGCATGGGCGTGAACGCCGCCCAGTACATCATCAGGACCCTCAAGGCGAAGGGTGTCAGCAAGCCGGTGATCGGCGAGATCGCCGGCATCGACAACCTCGACCTGACCAAGCAGCGCAGCCTGGGCTTCAAACAGGCGCTCGCCAAGGCGGGCTTCTCGGTGAGCATCCGGCAGGCCGCAGCCTTCACCGCGGACAGCGGCCAGCAGGTGATGAGCAATGTGCTGCAGGCCCGCTCCAAGCTCGACGCGGTCTGGAACCACGACGACGACCAGGGCATCGGTGTGGAGGCGGCCATCAAGCAGGCCGGGCGCAGCGAGTTCTTCATGGTCGGCGGCGCCGGGTCGCAGCACGCGATGCAGCAGATCAAGGCGGACAGCGGGGTGCTCAAGGCCACCGTGGTCTATCCGTCGAGCATGTCGGCGTCCGCGGTCACCCTGGCCCGGCTGATCGGCCAGAGCAGGGGCATGGGCGACCTGGTCGAGCAGGAGGTGCCGACCTCGATCACGCTGTTCTCGGCGACGGTCACCAAGGACAACGTCGACCAGTACCTCCCGACGTCCTTCACCTGACCGCGCCGTCCGCTCCTCCCGCGGACCCCCTCATGGAACTGCCCCGGGCCGTCGGCCCGGGGCAGTTCCATGTGTGCGGCCCGGGGGCCGGCACTCACGCGGTGCTCAGGTCGAACTCCTCCCAGGGGCCGATGGCGGCCCGGTTGGCGATCAGCGGCTGGGCGCCGGCGTTCTCGGCCGTCACGTAGCTGCCGTTGGCCGCGGCCTTGAGGCTGACGCTCCCGTCGGAGTTGTGGATCAGCGCGAACGTCTCCCACAGGCCCTGCGCCGCCCGGTTGGCGATCAGCGAGGCGGCGCCGCCGTTCTCGGCGGTCACGTACTGGTTGTTGGCGTGGGCGCGCAGCGCGATGTTGCCGCCGCCGAGGTCGATCTCGTCGAACCTCTCGGCGGTGCCGACCGTGGTGCTACTGGCGGTCAGCGGCTGGGCGCCGCCGCCCGGCGCGGTCACGTACTTGCCGTTGGCGTGCGCCTTGAGGCTGATGCCCGTGGCGCCGCCGGGGGTGCCGGGCGTGCCGACGCCCGCGCCGACGAACATCTCCCAGTTGGCGTTCATCAGCGCGCCTGGCCCGGTGTGCCCGGACGGGTTGCGGGCGACGAAGTAGACCTTGCCGCTGCCGGTGGGCACATTGCTGAGGTTGGCGGTGACGTCGGTGTACGTCTGCCAGGCCCCGGTGCTCGGTACGGTGGCGGTGCCGAGCAGCGGCCCGTTCGGGGCGTTCCAGCGGACCTCGATCCGGCCGCCGGAATTCGCCGAGGCCGTGCGGAACTGCACCGCGGTGACGTTGTTCAGCGCGATCGGCGCGAGGCTCCAGTAGTCGCCGTCCTCGATGAAGCCGATGTCCTGGCCGCCGCCGGCGCTGTCGGCGCCGCTCTCGACGGTGACACCCGGGGTGTCGGTGCCCTGCCCGTCCGTGGTCCGGCCGGTGTCGGTGAAGAACTCGGCCTGCTTGTGCTTGGGCTGCAGGGTGATCTGGGCCCGGCCGGTGAGCGGGGCCGCCCCGCCGGTGCCGCCCTTGTCGGTATAGGTGGCCTCGATCACGTAGAAGACGTTGTCGCCGTCGCTGTGGCCGTTGGACAGGGTCGTGCTGACGGTGGCGCTGCACCCGGTGTACTGGTCGAGCGGGTGGCCGTGGGTGTCGTGGCCCAGGATGGCCTGGATCTTGACCTGGCCGCAGTCGACGGTGCCGTCCTCGGGGTCGGTGACGGTGACCGCGAAGTTGACCTTGTCACCCCAGTCGAACACCCCTCCGTTGGGCGGCCCGTTGACGGTGAGGGTCGGCATGGTGTTGCCCGCGGTGACGGCCAGGCTCGCGGTGGCGGTCTTGCCCGCGCTGTTGGTGACGGTCAGCACGGCGGTGTAGTTGCCGACCGCGGTGTAGGTGTGGCTGGGGTTGGCGGTGGTGGACGTCGCGCCGTCGCCGAAGGCCCACTTGTAGCTGAGGCTGCCGCCCGCCGGGTCGTTCGATCCGCTGCTGGAGAAGTTCACCGCGAGCGGCGCGGGGCCGCTGGTGCGGTTGGCGCTCGCCGCGGCGACCGGCAGCGCTCCGCCGTTGAGGTAGTCGATGCGGTAGATGCCCGCGTCGGCGTTGTTGCCGCCGTAGCCGGTGCCCCACTCGACCATGTAGAGGGCGCCGTCGGGGCCGAACTTCATGTCCATCGGCTTCTTGAACGACACCGACGGCAGGAAGGTCTGCATGTCGTCGATGCCGCTGCTGTCCGGCTTGACGTGGAAGGTGTAGACCTTGCTGGTGTTCCACTCGGAGAAGATCGCCTGGCCGTCCATCGCGGCCGGCCACTTGCGGTCCGAGGCCAGGTTGGCGTCGTAGCGGTAGACCGGTCCTGCCATCGGGGCGCCGCCGCTGAGCAGCGGGAAGTTGTTCGCGTCCGTGTTGTAGTGGTACCAGACGGTCGCCGGGGTGGCCGGCGGCAGCTTGGTCAGACCGGTGTTGTTCGGGGAGTTGTTGGTCGGGCCGCCCGCGCAGTCGAAGGGGGCGCCGGAGGTCTGGGTGGCGAAGTTGTAGTCGATGTAGGGGGTGTTGTTGCCGATGCAGTACGGCCAGCCCGCGTTGACCGGCTTGCTCAGCAGGTCCCACTCCACGGTGTTCTCCGGGCCGCGGCCGGCGTTGGGGCCGCCGGCGTCGGGGCCGTAGTTGCCGACCACGGGGAAGCCGGTCTTCGGGTCGAGGGCCAGCCGGAAGGGGTTGCGGTAGCCCATGGCGTAGATCTCGGGCCTGGTCTTGGCGGTACCCGCGGGGAAGAGGTTGCCGGCCGGGACAGTGTAGGTGCCGTTGGCCTCCGGGTGGATGCGCAGCACCTTGCCCGACAGGCTGTTGGTGTTGCCTGCGGTGCGCTGGGCGTCCCAGGTGGCGCGGCCCGCCTGCTCGTCGATCGGCGCGTAGCCGTCGGAGGCGAACGGGTTGGTGTTGTCACCGATGGAGAGCCACAGGTTGCCGTTCTTGTGGTCCATGGCCATGCCGGCGCCGTGGTGGCAGCACTCGGCGCGCTGGACGGGGACGTCCAGGACCACCTTCTCGCTGGTCATGTCCAGCGTGGAGCCGTTGATGGTGAAGCGGCTCAGCCGGTCGACGCTCGTGGCCGCGGGCGAGTAGTAGACATAGATCCAGTGGTTGGTGGCGAAAGCCGGGTCGAGGGCCATCGCGAGCAGCCCGCTCTCGTTCGCCGTGAAGACGTCGAGGTGGCCCGCCGTCACGGTGGTGCCGGTGGTGTTGATGATCCGCACATCGCCGAGCATGTCGATGAAGAAGACCCGGCCGTCGCTGGCGATGTCCAACTGCAGGGGGTTTCCGCCCGAGTTGTTGAGCAGCACCTTCTGGAAGCTGCTGTCGGGGACACCGGCGACGGCCGGGCTCGCGGCGCCGGCGGTCTGCCGGCCCGCGGCGCTGGCCGGTGCGGTGGTGAGCACCACGAGGGCGGGCAGCGTCAGCAGCGCCACCAGCAGCGTCAGCCAGGTGCGCAGCCGTGCCCGGGGGCGCGGTCGTGGTCGTGGTCGTACGGACAGCACGTGGGGTCTCCTCGATGGGGGGGGTAATCATGGACATGACAGACCATCACGGCTGCGGATGGCGTGTGCGGCCGTGCGGCGGGCGTTGCCTGGGCTCAGCTCGTGGTGAGGTCGAACTCCTCCCACGGACCGATGGCGGCGCGGTTGGCGATCAGCGGCTGGGCGCCGGCGTTCTCGGCCGTCACGTACTTCCCGTTGGCCCCGGCCTTGAGGCTGACGCTGCCGTCGGAGTTGTGGATCAGCTGGAAGGTCTCCCAGCCGGCCGCCGCGGCCCGGTTGGCGATCAGCGAGGCGGCGCCGCCGTTCTCGGCCGTCACGTACTGGTTGTTGGCGTGGGCGCGCAGCGCGATGTTGCCGCCGCCGAGGTCGATCTCGTCGAACCTCTCGGCGGTGCCGACCGTGGTGCTACTGGCGGTCAGCGGCTGGGCGCCGCCGCCCGGCGCGGTCACGTACTTGCCGTTGGCGTGCGCCTTGAGGCTGATCCCGGGGTCGGCCGGCGGCGGGGTCGTGTCGACCGCGCAGTTGGCGGGGACGACGCCGGCCGCGGTCTGGATGCCGCCGAGCAGCACGTGCAGGAAGTTCGGCTCGGTGTAGCTCTCGATGGTGTGGCCCATGCCGGTGTACCAGGCCCGGCCGCCGTCGTAGGCGTGGCACCAGGTGGTGGGGTGGTCGGCGCCCATGGTCGAGCCGGTGTAGGAGTTGTCGTCGACCGAGGCCAGCACGTGCACCTGTGAGCGGGGGTTGGTCTGGAAGTCGTACCACTCGTCGGTGTGGGTGTACGTGTTCGGCAGCCCCTGGGTCGACGGGTGGGTGTGGTCCTCAACGGTCACGGTGGCCGGCTGGATGGCGGGGTGCTGCTTGAAGTACGCGCCCACCAGGCCGCCGTACCAGGCCCAGGTGTAGCCGCTGTCGGAGGCGGCGTGGACGCCGGCGTAGCCGCCGCCGTGCTCGATGTAGCGCTGGAAGGCGTCCTTCTCCGCCTGGGTGGTGACCGGGTCGCCGGTCGCCGACAGGAAGACCACGGCCGCGTACTGCGCCAGGTTGGCGTCGGTGAACTTCGAGTCGTCCTCGGTGGCGTCGACGGTGAAGTTGTTCTGCGCGCCGAGCTGCTGGATGGCGGCGATGCCCGCCGGGATGGAGTCGTGGCGGAAGCCGGTGGTCTTGGAGAACACCAGGATCTTGAAGGGGGCTGCCGCGGCCCGGCCGGCGGACGGCGGGGCCGGGACGGCGTTCACCGCGGGGGCCGCGGCGGTCAGTACGGCTGCCGCGGACAGGCTCAGTGCCGCGAGCAGGGCGAGACGTGTGCGTGGGCGGGGCGTGCGCATGGCGGCTCCTCGTTCGGACGCACTGCGGGGGGATGTGCCGCAGGGTGGAACGGACGGACCGCGTCGGGGCGCGACGAAGCAGGTCTGCTCGCGCCGGGCGGCGAAGGGTCCGTCCTGCGGCATAACGGCATCACCTGGAGACTTGGCGGTGACAAGGGATGCCTCGGCTCCATCGCGGCGCGCTGATCAGCGCAAACCGCGGGCGGAGTGATGAATTGGTTCGTTGGTTCAAAAAACTAATTGGCCGGGCGCGGAGCGTCAAGGGTTGTCACACACAAGCCAATAAGCGCTTCCGCCCCGGCCTTCACCACCGGCCCGGCCCTCAGCAGGGCCGCTTCAGGGGGGAATTGACGATCGCTCAGAGCACCGGGCCGGTCAGGTCGATGTACGCCGACGGGTCGCGCAGGATCGCCTGCACCCCGGCCCCAGCGGCGCCGCGTACCGCCGCTTCGGTGCCCAGCCCGGACACCTGGAGCCGGTCGGACCGCCAGCGGCCCGAGGTGACCCGCTCGTGCAGCTGCACCTGGAGAGTGGGCACCAGCCAGGGCGCCAGCCTGGCGTAGATCCCGCCGATCACCACCTCGGGCGGGTCGAGCAGATTCACCGCCCCCGACAGCGCGACGCCCAGCGCCCGGCCGGCCACCGCGAGCGCCCTGACCGCGGCCCCGTCGCCCTCGGCGGCGAGCGCGGCGAGCCGCTCCACCGGGGCGCTGCCCTCGGTCGGCGCGTCCTGGAGGGCGTGCCGACCGGGGCCGCCGCCGGCGCGGGCCGCGGTGGCGGTCGCCACGGGCGCGGAGCCCAGCCGGGTCGCGCTCACGGTGTCGAGCGCGGCGGCTTCCAGCAGCGCGTCCTGGCCCGCGTAGCGTTCGAGGCAGCCGCGCGCGCCGCAGCCGCACTCGGGGCCGTCAGGGATCACCGTGACGTGGCCGATCTCCCCGGCGAAGCCGCCGCCGCGGAAGAGCGTGCCGTCCACCATCAGCCCGGCGCCGATGCCGATCTCGCCCGACACGTACAGGAAGCTCGCCCCCGCGCCGGCCGGCCTGGCCTGGAACTCGCCGATCGCGGCGAGGTTGGCCTCGTTGTCCACCGACACCGCGAGCCGCTGCCTGCCCAGGCCGCGTACCAGCAGTTCGGCGGCGGGGATGTGGCGCCAGTCCAGGTTGGGGGCGTGCAGCACCTTGTCGTCGTGGACCAGGCCCGGGACGCCCAGGGTCACCTGGACCGGGCTGAGCCCCGCCCGCCGGGCGGCGGCGCAGGCCCTGGCCGCGAGCCGGCCCGCCGAGTGCAGCGTCTCCTCGGCGTCCCGGCCGCGGTTGTCCGCGCGTTCGGTGAGCCGGACCCGGGGGGCGCCGGTCAGGTCGGCGACGCAGACCGCGGTGTAGTCGACGTTGACCTCGACGCCGACGCCCGCGGCCCCCTGCGGGTTGAGCGCGAGCGCGCCGCCGGGGCGGCCGACCCTGCCCTGGTTCTCCGGCACGTGCTCGATGACGAGGCCGGCCAGCCGCAGTTCCTCGACGAGCGAGGAGACGGTGGCCTTGGTGAGTCCCACGCGGGCCGCGACGGTGGCCCGCGAGGCGCTTTCACTGGCAGCGACCTGACGGAGCACCAGCGCCAGGTTGTGCCGGCGCATGCTCTGTTTGCTCGCCGGCTGCCCGCCGCCGTTCATCACGCTGCGACCTTTCTCCGCCGACGCGGACCACGACGGGTCCTGCCCGGCAAACTTCTCTGACCTATTTATTCATTCATCAAACTAATAGACGCTTCACTGCAGGTCAACGACCTTCAGGACACTCACAGAAACGTCGAAGCGGACCGATGGGTCGTACGGCGGCAGGCGCGGCCGACCGCCGCGGCGCACCGGCGGTGATCGTTGCGGATGCCGGGGATGTACCTTACGCGCCGACTTTCACGGACTCGACCCCGGCCCCCGGCGGCGCCGGGGCACCGCTTCAGGGTTGCCCAAGTCGCCGCTTCGCGTGGTGCGTTCAACCGATTCTTGACTGGCTCTTGCCGTGCGGGAAAGGGGTGATTAGTTTATTCGCTGAACTGACGAACAGATCGCTGACGCGAGGGGTGCCCGGCGAGTGGGCCGCGCCCCGACGCTCGTCGGCCTGGCCTTTCCTGCCGCGCGGGCATGGCTCCACGGGGTGACACCTGGAGGTGACGTATGCGTTCGGCCACCGCGCGGAGCGCCTGGCCGGCGGTTCGACTCCCCCTGTACGCCTGACGCGGTGCGCGCCGGGCCAGGCTTGCGGTGGGTGCACCCACCGGGCATTCACCCCCGCACGGTCGGTGCCCCTTACACGGTTCACGCCAGGCGCTCCACGCGGGTCCGGCCCCCGCCGGGGGTTGCCTCGTGCGGCGCGTTTTCGTCGGTCGCGCCATCGTGGCTGATCGCGCAGTTCCCCGCGCCCCTGGGGGTTGCCCTCCGCGGCAGAGGGCGCCCCAAAAGGGCGCGGGGAACTGCGCGACCGGCCACGACGGACCGCAGGTGTGAAAGCAACAGCAAGTGGCACCCGCCCGGGGAGGGGGAACGGCGCGGCCAGCCCCCGCCGGGCCGCGCACGCGAGGCGCCACCGCAAGTGGCAGACCCAAAAAGGCGCGGGGAACTGCGCGACCGGCCACGACGGACCGTCGGGTAAAGGCATGCGGCCACCATCGCAAATGGGGCTGCCCGCGCAAGCGAAACCGCATACGAACGAATGGTGACAGCTCACCGCAAGGCGAATTGCGTGATCAACCCCGGCGGCGCCACAGGTGTGAATGAGACAGCAGGAGGGCAACCCTCAGGGGCGCGGGGAACTGCGCGACACGCCAGAACGGAGCGCGACTGTGAACGCCACCGCAAATGGCGCCCTTCCAGGGGTGCCGGGAATTGCGCGACCAGCGACAAAAGCGCCGCGGACAGGCCAGGGCGGCCCGGCGCGAATACCCGAAGTCGGCGTATTAGCCGAGCTGGTGCGGGCCCCCGCCGCCCTCACCGTGCCGGGTGACGTACTGGTCGGGGCGAGCGCGGCCGGGTGGCCGTTCGGGGTGCGGGCCACCGCGGGCCTCGCGGGCGCTTCCGTACTCCTCTACTGGAGCGGCATGGCGCTCAACGACTACGCCGACCGCGAGGCCGACGCCGTCGAGCGGCCCGGGCGGCCGATCCCCTCGGGCCGGGTGAGCCCGCGGGCCGCGCTGGTGACGGCCGCCGCGCTGACCGCGGCGGGCCTCGGCGTGGCCGCCGCGGCGGGCGGCCGACGGGCGCTGGGCACGGCGCTGCCACTGGCCGCCGTGGTGTGGGCGTACGACCTGGCGCTCAAGGACACCCCGCTGGGCGCGCCGGCGATGGCCGCGGCACGCGGCCTCGATGTGCTGCTCGCGGCGGGACCGCAGGGCAGGCGGGCGGCGGCGCCCGCCGCCGCGACGATCGCCGCGCACACCGGGATCGTGATGGCGCTGAGCCGCCGCGAGGCGGAGGGCTCGTCGCACGCGCTGCCCGAGGCGACCCTCGCCGCGACCGCCGTGCTCGCGGCGGGAGTGGCCGCGGCGCCGGGCGCGCGCGGACGGCACCGGGCCGCGTCGGCCGCGCTGCTGTCGGTGTACGGGCGCACCTTCGGCGGCGCCCAGTTCGCGGCGATCCGCAAGCCCGACCCCCGGCGGCTGCAACGGGCCGTCGGCGCCGGGATCCTCGGGGTGCTCCCGCTGCAAGCGGCGCTGGCGGGCCGCGCGGGGGCGACCCGGGTCGCACTTCCTCTTCTGGCGGCGCTGCCGCTGGCCCGCCGGCTCTCTCGGAAGGTGTCACCGACGTGACGTCACACTCTCCACTTCGCTTCGGCTACGGCACCAACGGCTTCGCCAACCACCGCCTCGACGAGGCCCTCGACGTGATCGCCGGCCTCGGCTACGAGGGCGTCGCCCTGACCCTCGACCACGCCCACCTCGACCCGTTCGACCCCGACCTGGCCGGTCATCTGCGTACGGTACGGCGGCGGCTGGACGCGCTGGGCCTGGCGGTGGTTGTGGAGACGGGGGCACGCTACCTGCTCGACCCGTGGCACAAGCACTCCCCCACGCTGCTGCACGAGGACGCGGACGGCCGCGAGACCCGGATCGACTTCCTGGAGCGGGCGGTACGTATCGGCGCCGGGCTCGGCGCCGAGGCCGTGTCCTTCTGGAGCGGGGTGCTGCCCGGCGGCACGTCGCCCGAGCGCGGCTGGGAACTGCTGGCCGAGGGCTGCGGGCGGCTCGCGCAGACCGCGGCCCGCGAGGGCGTGGTCCTGGGCTTCGAGCCGGAACCCGGCATGCTGGTCGAGGACTTGGCCGGCTACCGGCGGCTGCGGGACGCGCTGGGCGCCCCCGCGTCCTTCCGGCTGACGCTGGACATCGGCCACTGCCGCTGCCTGGAGTCGGAGTCGGTGGCCGACTGCGTCAGGATCGCCGGGCCCGATCTGGTGAACGTGCAGATCGACGACATGCGGCGGGGCGTGCACGAGCATCTGGAGTTCGGCGAGGGCGAGATCGACTTCACGCCGGTGCTCGCCGCCCTCGCCGAGGTCGGCTACGGCGGGCTCGTCGCGGTCGAACTCCCCCGGCACAGCCACAGCGCGCCGGACACCGCCCGCCGCTCGCTGGACTTCCTGCGCGCGCACGCGCGGACGCCGCGGCTCTCACCGGCCGACGCCGTGGACGCGGATCTGACGCCGCAGGGCCGGGAGTGGCTGGCAGCTGCGGCGGCCCGGGCCGCCGCGGATCCGGCCACGCTGCTCGCCGACTTCCCCGCCGCTGGCCGCTCCTGCGGGCGGGGTCCGCTGACCGCGCCCGGCTGGGACGGCTGGACGGTGGACGAGGCGGCCCGCGTCGTCCTGCTGGCCGGTGCGGGCGCGGAGGCGGCGGCCGACCTCTACGCGCGCGGGGACCGGGCGGAACGGCGGGCTGTACTGCGGGCCTTGCCGTATCTGGACCTGGGCCTCGGCGCGCTGCCGCTGATCGAGGACGCGCTCCGCACCAACGACGTCGCACTGGTCGGCGCGGCACTGGGCCCGGCCGCGGCCGTGCTCGACATCGGGACCTGGCGGCAGGGGGTGCTCAAATGCGTCTTCCTGGGCATCCCGCTGAGCGCGGTGGCCGGGCTCGACGAGCGTACCGACGCCGAACTCGCCAGGATGCTGCTGGACTTCGCCCATGAGCGGGTCGCGGCCGGCCGCGATGTGCCCGCCGACGTCCTTCCGCTGGTGCGGCGCTTCCCCGCGCTGCTCGACGCCTCGCCCATCCACGCGGAGGCGGCCTCGCCGGTACCGCGCAGGGCCGAGGCCGCCCGCCGGGTGCTCGCCGCTCTGCGCTGACCCCCGCCATCCCACCCAGGAGCACCGCATGCGCATCTTCGACCCGCACATCCACATGACCTCGCGCACCACGGACGACTACCGGGCGATGTACTCGGCGGGCGTACGCGCCCTGGTGGAGCCCGCGTTCTGGCTGGGCCAGCCGCGGACGTCCGCCGCGAGCTTCGTCGACTACTTCGACGGGCTGCTCGGCTGGGAGCCCTACCGAGCCGCGCAGTTCGGCATCAAGCACCACTGCGCCATCGGGCTCAACCCGAAGGAGGCCAACGACCCGCGCTGCGCGGAGGTGCTCGACCTGCTGCCGCGCTATCTGGCCAAGGACGGGGTGGTCGCGGTCGGCGAGACCGGCTTCGACTCGATGACCTCGGCGGAGGAGAAGGCCTTCACCACGCAGCTCGCGCTGGCCGTCGAGCACCGGCTGCCCGCCCTGGTGCACACCCCGCACCGCGACAAGGCGACGGGCACGGCCAGGTCGATCGATGTGATCAGGGAGTCCGGCATCCCGGTCGAGCACGTCGTGGTCGACCACCTCAACGAGCTGACCGTCCGCCAGGTGCTCGAGTCCGGCTGCTGGGCGGGCTTCTCCATCTACCCCGACACCAAGATGGAGCCCGACCGGATGGTCGCGATCCTGAAGGAGTACGGCACGGAACGCGTCCTGGTGAACTCGGCCGCCGACTGGGGCCACAGCGATCCGCTGCGGACCCTCGCCACCGGTGAGGCGATGCTCGCCGCGGGCTTCACCGCCGAGGACGTCGACCGGGTGCTGTGGCAGAACCCGGTGGCCTTCTACGGCATCAGCGGGCGGCTGGACGTGGACGAGCCGGCCCTCGACCCGGCGTCGCTCTTCGAGGGCAATTCCGTCCAGCGCGGCTCCCGCTGACCCCAGGAGGTCCCCATGCGTCTGCGGCACGCAGACGGCACGACCGTCCATCTCGGCTACTGCACCAATGTCCACCCGGCCGAGGACCTGGCCGGTATCGTCGGCCAACTCGACCACTACGCCCTGCCGGTACGCGAACGGCTCGGCGCCGACCGGCTCGGCCTCGGCCTGTGGCTCGCCCATGATGTGGCGCGCGAACTGGCGGCCGACCGTACGGCGGTGGCCCGGCTGCGGGCCGAACTCGACTCCCGCGGCCTCGAAGTGGTCACCCTCAACGGCTTCCCCTACCGCGGCTTCCACGCGCCGGTCGTCAAGCACGCGGTCTACAGCCCGGACTGGACGTCGCAGGCGCGGCTCGACTACACCCTCGACCTGGCGCAGGTGCTGTCGGGCCTGCTTCCCGACGACGCCCCGCACGGCAGCATCTCGACCCTGCCGCTGGCCTGGCGCGACCCCTGGGACGCGGACCGGCGGGCGGCGGCGGGGCAGCGGATACGGGCCCTGGAGGCGGGCCTCGCCGCGCAGGCGGACCGCGACGGCCGGCCGGTCAGGGTCGCCTTCGAGCCCGAACCCGGCTGCGCGGTCGAGACGGCGGAGCAGATCGAACGGGAACTGACCGGCCTGGGCGGCGACTTGTTGGGACTGTGCCTCGATGTGTGTCATCTGGCGGTGTCCTACGAGGACCCCGCGCAGGTGCTGGACCGGCTCGCGGCGGCCGGGCTCGCGGTGGTCAAGGTGCAGGCGTCCTGCGCCCTGCAGGCCGACGACCCGTCCGACCCCGCGGTGCGCGAGGCACTGGCGGCCTTCGTGGAACCGCGCTTCCTGCACCAGACCCGGGAGGCGGGCACGGGCGGCGCCGCCCACGCGGCCGACGACCTGGGCGAGGCGCTGTCGGGTCCCGGCGCGCTGCCCGGCGCGGCGCCCTGGCGGGTGCATTTCCACGTCCCCCTGCACGCGCCGCCGGAGCCGCCGCTGGCCGGCACCTCGGCCGTACTCGAACAGACCCTCGGGCTGCTCTTCGGTGGACCCGCGGCGCTGGCCGACCACGTCGAGGTCGAGACGTACACCTGGTCGGTGCTGCCCGCGGACCGGCGGCCGGAGGGCGCGGACGCGCTGGTCGCCGGGATCGCCGCGGAAGTGGCCTGGGCGGCGGGGACATTGACCGATCTCGGCCTCAAGGAGGTGACGGCATGACGCCGTCGGCACAGCGCAGCAGAACCGTCGTCCTCGACGTGGTCGGCCTCACCCCGCGGCTGCTGGCCCACATGCCGGCGCTGCGGAAGGTCGCCGCCGAGGGCTTCACGGCCGAAATGGGCACCGTCTTCCCGGCGTTGACCTGCCCGGTGCAGTCCAGCATCCTCACCGGCTCGATGCCCGACGAGCACGGCATCGTCGCCAACGGCTGGTTCTTCCGCGACGCCGGGGAGATCTTCCACTGGCGGCAGTCCAACAGCCTGGTGCGGGGCGACAAGCTGTGGGCCGCGGGCCGCCGCAGCGACCCCGACTACCGGGTCGGCAACATCTGCTGGTGGTACGCCATGGGCATGGACGTCGACGTCACGGTGACCCCGCGCCCGGTCTACCACTACGACGGCCGCAAGGGCCAGGACTGCTACGCCCATCCGCAGTCCGTCCACGACGAGCTGACCGCGGCCCTGGGCCAGTTCCCGCTGTTCAACTACTGGGGTCCCGGGGCGGGCATCGCCTCCACCCGGTGGATCGTCCGCGCCGCCGGGCACATCCTGGACACCCGCCGCCCCGACACCCTGCTGGTCTACATCCCGCACCTGGACTACGAGTTGCAGCGGCACGGCCCCGACGGGCCCGAGGCGCCGGCCGCGGCCCGCGCGGTGGACGACGAACTGGCCCCGCTGCTGCGCAGGCTGCGGGCCGAGGGCACGACGGTGGTGGCGCTGAGCGAGTACGGCATCACCGCGGCCCGCCGCCCGGTCGACATCAACCGGGCGCTGCGCCGCGAGGGGCTGCTGAACGTCTACGTCCAGCAGGACATGGAGAATCTGGACCCGTGGACCTCGCCGGCCTTCGCGGTCGCCGACCACCAGGTGGCGCACGTCTACGTCCGCGACCCGGGCGACATCCCCCGGGTGCGGGACGTGGTCAAGGCGCTGCCCGGCGTGGACCGGGTGCTGGACCGCAGCGAGCAGTCGGAACTGCGGATCGGCCACGAGCGCTCGGGCGAGCTGGTCGCGATCGCCGAGCCGGACGCCTGGTTCACGTACTACTACTGGCTCGACGACGATCTCGCGCCGGACTTCGCGACCGGGGTGGAGATCTTCCGCAAGGCCGGCTACGACCCGGCGGAGCTGTTCCTCGACCCGACCGATCCGACGGTCAAGGTGCGGGCGGCGATGTCGGTGGCCAAGCTCAAACTGGGCATCCGCACCTCGCTCCAGGTGGTCGGCCTCGACCCGTCGTGCGTACGCGGCAGCCACGGCCGGCTGCCGGACGACCCGCAGGACGGCCCGGTGCTGATCTGCTCGGACCCGGCATACGGCAGGGACCGCTTCCATGTGACGGAGGTCAAGGACCTGCTGCTGCGGCTCGCGGGGCTCGAACTGCAGGGCTGAGGCAGTGACCCGGCCGCGCGGCTGACCTTCGCCAGGGCCGCCATCAACTGGGCGCGCTCGGCCTCGGTCAGGTCCGCGGTGACCTGACGTTCGAGCTCCAGACGTTCGGCTTCGACCGGCTCGCGCAGCGCGCGTCCGGCGCCGGTCAGCCACAGCCGGACCAGCCGGTTGTCCCGGTCGTCGCGGCGGCGTACCAGCAGTCCCGACGCGGTCATCCGGTCGGCCATCTTGACCACCGTCGGGGTGGTCACATGCAGTTTCGCCGCGACCTCGCCCGGCGTCCTGCCGTCCTGCTCCCACAGCGCGGCGAGCAGGTGGTGCTGGCCGTAGTGCAGGCCGTGCCGGCGCATCGCCTCGTCGGCGAGCGTGCGCAGCACCTTGGTGGTCCTGCTGTGCAGGTCGAGGAATTCGGGCATCGCGGCCTCCCGTCGGCTAGGGCGGCCGCCGCACGCCCACAGAATCGATTGACGGCTAATGATTAACCGGCTAACGTTCCCCGGGTCAATTCATTAGACGGCAAACGACCTGGGGGGATCCCGATGATACTCGTCACCGGCGGCACCGGAAACATCGGCCGCGAGCTGGTCGGGCAGCTCGACGCGGCGGGCGCCGCCTTCCGCGTCCTGGTGCGCGATCCGGCCCGGGCCGCCGCCCTTCCCGCGAGCGCGGAACGCTTCACCGGCGACCTCACCGCGCCGGACACGCTGACCGCAGCCTTCGCCGGCGTGGACCGGCTGTTCCTGCTCACCCCCGGGATCGGCACCGACACCACGGCCCACGCGGTGGCCGCCGCGCGGACCGCGGGCGTACGGCACCTCGTGCAGCTGTCCTCGACCAACGTCCTGGGCGACCCGATGCCCGCGATGGGCCGCTGGCACCACGCCCGCGAGCAGATCGTCCGCGACTGCGGCATCCCGGCCACCGTCCTGCGGCCCGGCGGCTTCATGACCAACGCGCTGGACTGGCTGCCGACCATCCGCGCCGGCGGCTACGTCCTGGACCCGGTCGGCCCAGGACGCCTCGCCCCGATCGACCCGGCGGACATCGCCGCGGTCGCCGCCCTCGCCCTCACCGGCGAGGGCCACGCGGGCGCGGAATACGCCCTCACCGGTGCCGAGGCCTTCACGGTGGCGGAGCAGGTGGCGATCATCGCCGCCGCCGCGGGCCGGCCGATCGCCGTACGCCCCGCCGTGACCGCGCAGGAAACGGTGGCGGCCCGCTTCCCCGGCGGCGCCCCGCCCGCCCTCGCCGAAGCCCTCGTCGAGGGCTTCGCGCTGCTGCGGGCCGACACCGAGGGCTTCCGCACCGACACCGTCGAGGAGCTGCTCGGGCGCAAGCCGGCCGCCTTCGCCGACTGGTGCGCCCGCAACGCCGACGCCTTCCGGGCCGGCCCCACCGGCTGACCGCGCCGCCCGCTCCGCGCGCCAGCGACGCCGCGTCGCCCATCACGACCACCGGCTGCAGGGCGGGGTCGAGAACGGCTGGCAGCTGCCTCATACGCGCCTCGGACACGCCGGCGAGTACGGCGATCGCCACCGCGCCCGACCCCGACAGCAGCGCACGGGGAGGAGGGGAAGGCATGGGGCAACGCTTCGGTGCACGGGGGCGCGGGAGGCAGGCGGGCGGCGGCGCGGGGCGGTCCGGCGCGGCCCGGCAACCGCTCTCCCGGGCCGCGGTGCCGGGCGTACGCCACTGCCTCCACCTCCGCAACCGCCCGGCACCCCGGGAAGGTTGCCCCGGGCCCGGGAGCATTCGCCCACGTCCGCCCACGTCCGCCGCTGTACCGCCGGTGAGGCGCGGGCGAGTTCGCGTCGAGGCCTTGACGCGTCCTGCACGCGAGTGTTCACTTCCGCATTGGAGAGCGCTCTCCCGCTCCATGTGTCACCGTTCACCGCACCACCGCCCGGCGGCCGCCGTCCAGAGATCTCCTGCGTTCCCCCCACACCCCCCTTGAGGGAGACTCATGTATGCCAGCAACAGGGTCAGGTCCCGTGCTGTCCGCACCACCCGCGCCGCCTGGCTCGCCTCGGCCGCCGTCCTCGCGCTGATCGCCGCCCTCTTCACCGCCGCACGCCCCGCGCATGCCGCGCCTTCCCTGCTGTCGCAGGGCAGGACCGCGACGGCCTCGTCCACCGAGAACGCCGGGACCCCCGCCTCGGCAGCCGTCGACGGCAACACCGGCACCCGCTGGTCCAGCGCGGCGGCCGACCCGCAGTGGCTCCAGGTCGACCTCGGCACCGGCGCCGCCCTCAGCTCCGTCACCCTCAACTGGGAGTCGGCGTACGCCACCGCCTACAAGATCCAGGTCTCCGACAACGCCACCACCTGGACCGACGCCTACTCCACCACCACCGCGACCGGCGGCGTGCAGACAGTCCCCGTAAACGCTTCCGGTCGCTATGTCCGCTTCTACGGCACCGCCCGCGCCACCGGATACGGCTACTCCCTCTGGGAGTTCCAGGTCTACGGCACCAGCGGCACCACAGGACCCACCGCCTGCGGCACCGACAACGCGGCACTCGACCGGCCCGCCACCGCGTCCTCCACCGAGAACGCCGGCACCCCCGCCTCCGCAGCCGTCGACGGCAACACCGGCACCCGCTGGTCCAGCGCAGCGGCCGACCCGCAATGGCTCCAGGCCGACCTCGGCAGCAGTGTCCCGGTGTGCCAGGTCGTGCTGAACTGGGAGGCCGCCTACGCCACGGCCTTCCAGATCCAGCTGTCCGACAACGGCACCACCTGGACCCCGGTGTACTCCACCACGACCGGCACCGGCGGCGTCCAGACCCTCACCGTCACCGGCACCGGCCGGTACGTCCGCGTCACCGGCACCGCCCGCGCCACGGGCTACGGCTACTCACTGTGGGAGTTCCAGGTCCACACCGGGGGCAGCGGCACCTCGGGCGGCGGCAGCGGCGGCAGCGGAGGCACCACGGGCGGCACCGGCACCGGCGACTGCGGCACTGCGAACGCCGCGCTCGGCCACCCGGCCACCGCCTCCTCCCTCCAGGACGGCGACCCCGGCTACTCGGCCGTCTACGGCGTGGACGGCAGCACCATCAGCCGCTGGTCCAGCGCCTCTTCGGACCCGCAGTGGTTCCAGGTCGACCTGGGCGCGAGCCTGCCGGTCTGCCGGGTCGTGATCAACTGGGAGAACGCCTACGCGAAGGCCTTCCAGATCCAGCTGTCCGACAACGGCACCGACTGGCGGCAGATCTACTCCACCACCACCGGCCCCGGCGGCAAGCAGAGCATCGACGCCACCGGCAGCGGCCGCTACATCCGGATGTACGGCACCGCCCGGGCCACCGCCTACGGCTACGCGCTGTGGGAGTTCGAGGTCTACACCGTCGGCGGGGTCACCGCGACCATCCCGCCGCCGCCTTCGCAGCCCGCTCCCGGCACATGCCCGTGGCTGAACTCCACCGCGGCCACCTCCACCAGGGTCGCCCAGCTGATGGGGCAGATGTCGCTCCAGCAGAAGGTCGCGATGCTGCACGGCACCGACGCCCCCGACTACATCGGGAAGATCGTCGGCAATCCCGCCCTGTGCATCCCCGACGTCAACTTCGAGGACGGCCCGGCCGGCGTCGGCGACGGGCTCGGCGGGGTGACCCAGATGCCGTCCGGCATGGTCTCCGCCGCGACCTTCGACCCGCAGTGGCAGCAGAGCTACGGCGACGCGGTCGGCCAGGAGTTCGCCGGCAAGGGCGTGCATGTCGCGCTCGGCCCGACGGTGAACATCATCCGCGACCCGCGCTGGGGGCGGTCGTACGAGACCTTCGGCGAGGACCCGTACCTGTCGGGGCAGATGGGCGCCGCCGACATCAGGGGCATCCAGGAGCAGGGGGTGATGGCGGAGGTCAAGCACGCCGCCGCGTACAACATCGAGCAGCCGGCCGGCACGGTCGATGTCGACGCGCGGACGCTGCAGGAGATCTACCTGCCCGCCTTCCAGACCGCGATCAAGGAGGGCGGGGCGGCGGCGGTGATGTGCGCGTACAGCAATGTCAACAACGAGCCGTCGTGCCAGAACCCCGACATCCTCAACAAGGGCCTCTACCAGCAGGCGGGCTTCACCGGTTTCGTGACGTCGGACTGGGGCGCCATCCACTCCACCGTGGAGTCCGCGAACGCCGGCCTGACGGTGGAGATGCCCGGCGGCTACTACTACGCCGACTTCCTGATCCAGGCGGTGCAGGACGGCCGGGTCAGCCAGGCGACCGTGGACACCATGGTCTCCCGGGTGCTCACCCAGATGTTCCGCTTCGGGATGTTCGACAAGGCGCCCACCGGTGACAACAAGGCCATCGTGACCACGCCCGCGCACAACAAGGTCGCCCTGCAGGGCGTCGAGGAGGGCACGGTCCTGCTCAAGAACAACGGTGCCCTGCCGCTGAATCCGGCGGCCCTGCCGTCCGGTGTCGCGGTGATCGGCACCGACGCGGGACCCGGCACCCAGACGATCGGCGGCGGCAGCGGCACGGTGACCAGCAGCGGCACCTACACCCCGGTCATCGGCATCCAGCAGCGGCTCGCCGACACCGGCACCAAGGTGACCTACGACGAGGGCACGGACGTGACCGCGGCGGCGAATCTGGCCCGGGCCTCCAGCGTCGCGGTCGTCTTCGCCAGCGACAACTACGGCCACGAGGAGGCCGACAACGCCTCGCTCAACCTGCCGGGCGGCCAGGACGCGCTGATCTCCGCGGTGGCGGCGGCCAACCCGCACACCATCGTGGTGCTCAACAACAACTCGGCGATCCTGATGCCGTGGCTGAACCAGGTCGCGGGCGTCTTCGAGGGCTTCTACGACGGCCAGCAGTACGGCCAGGGCATCGCCGCGCTGCTGTTCGGCGATGTGAACCCCTCGGGCCACCTGCCGGTGACCTTCCCCGCGGCGCTGTCCCAGGTCCCGGCGAACACCGCGGCCCAGTGGCCGGGCACCAACGGCCAGGTGAACTACTCCGAGGGCCTCAAGGTCGGCTACCGGTGGTACGACACGAACAACCTCACCCCGCTGTTCCCGTTCGGCTTCGGGCTGTCGTACACCAGCTTCTCGTTCGGCAACCTCCAGGTCGGCGCGGTCTCGGGCGGGCAGGCGACGGTGAAGGCGACCGTCACCAACACCGGCAGCCGGGCGGGCACCGAGGTCGCCCAGCTCTACGTGGCCGATCCGGGCCCGGCGGGTGAGCCGCCGCACCAGTTGAAGGGATTCCAGCGGATCAGCCTGGCCGCGGGCGCCTCGGGCACGGTCACCTTCACCGTCCCGGTCCACGCGCTGGCCTCCTGGTCCACCACGGCGGGCCACTGGGTGGCCGACGCGGGCACCTACCAGATCCTGGTCGGCGACTCGTCGCGCAACCTTCCGCTCAGCGGCGGCGTCACGCTGCCCTCCGCGGTGACCGCCGACTGACGGCGGCCGCCGGTGCGGGGCGCCGGCTGACGGCACCCCGCGCCGGCGGCGGTTACGCCAACAACCGCTGGAGCTAACACCGGGTGGCAACACCCGGTCTCGGACAGAAGGCTTTGCGAAAGGGGTTTCAGAAACGGACGTGGGCGTTATGGTGGTCCCGTGTCTGATGCCATTGCCTACGAGGCCCCGCGGGACGCGGGGCTGGATGCGGTCGCGGTGCTCGCGGACGAGCAGCGACGGCGCATCCATGAGATCGTGCGCCGCGCCCACCGGCCGGTGACCCGTGAGGACGTCGCGGCCGCCGACGGGATCTCGGCCAAGCTCGCCGCCTTCCACCTCGACAAGCTGGTGGCGGCCGGCCTGTTGCGGACCTCCTACGCCAACCCGGCCGCGATCCCCCGGGTCGGCCGCCGCCCCAAGGTCTACGAACCCGCCGACGTCGAGATCCGGGTGAGCATCCCGGAGCGCCGCAGCGATGTCATCGCCGGCATCCTGGTCGACGCTGTGATGGGCGCCCAGCCCAGCGAGGACGCGCCGACGGCCGCGGTCAACGCGGCACGGCGGCAGGGCGAGGCGATCGGGCAGGCGGCCCGCGCCAGGGTGCGCCCCGGCCGGCTCGGCCCCGAGCGCTCGGTGAGCGTCGCCGAACCGATACTCGAACAGTACGGCTACGAGCCCGACCGCCCGGCGCCCACCCGGCTGCGGCTGCTCAACTGCCCTTTCCACCAGCTCGTCATGCGCTCCCCCGAGCTGGTGTGCGCCATCAACCTGGCGCTGCTCGACGGTCTGCTGGACGGCATGCAGGCGCACGGCATCGAGGCGACGATGGTCCGAACGACCACCACCCGCTGCTGTGTGGAGCTGCGGGAGAGCGGCCCCGACGCACCGCCGGGAGCCGAGGACGCCCGCTGCCGTCGGGCCCCCGGCTGACCGGCGGCCGGACGGCCGCGCGCTCAGCGCGGCCGGGCCGGCGGCAGCGGCACGAAGCCGCTGGTGCGGGCGCGGTACTCGGCGTAGCCGGGGCGCTCCGCCATGTGCCGCTCCAGCATCCGCTTGCCGCTGCCCCCGATCAGCAGGAAGCTCATGGTCAGCGGGGAGACCACGGTGACCGCGGCCGCCGCGGGATCGTCGCAGACGATCAGGAACAGCCCCCACCACACGCAGAAGTCGCCGAAGTAGTTGGGGTGCCGGGTCCAGGACCACAGACCGCGGTCCATGATCCGGCCGTGGTTGCCGGGGTCGGCCGTGAAGCGGGCCAGCTGGTAGTCGCCGACCGCCTCGCAGCCGACCCCGAGCAGCCACAGCGCCGCGCCCACGGCCGCCACGGGACCCAGCGCCCCCTGCACGTAGCAGGCGGCCTGCACCGGCAGCGACACCAGCCAGACCAGGGCCGCCTGGGTGAGGTGGACGATCCGCAGCGCGTAGGCGTTGCGGTTGCCGGGGGCCTTGGCGAGCATCCTGGCGTAGCGCGGGTCCTCTCCCCGGCCCCGGCCGCGCCAGGCCAGGTGCACCGCGAGCCGCAGCCCCCAGCCGGCCGTCAGCGCCAGGACCAGGACCCGGCGGCCGGTGTCGCCGTGCCCCGCGGACAGCCCGAAGCTGACGGCGGCGACCACGGTGAAGGCCAGGCCCCAGGTGATGTCGGCCAGCCGGTGCAGGCCTCGGCGTACGGAGACGGCGAAGGTCACCAGCCACACCGCGAGCGTGACCCCGGCGCAGACCCCGAGGTTGACCGCGAAGGCCTGCCACGGGAAGCCGTTCACCCGGCGGCCCCGGCGGCGTCCGGCTCGCGGCGCGTGAGCAGCAGTTGCCGTACGTCGAGGTAGCCGGAGCGGAAGCCGGCCTCGGAATAGGCGAGGTAGAAGGTCCACATGCGGCGGAAGACCGCGTCGAAGCCGAGCGCCTCGACGTCCTCGGCCCGCTGTACGAAGCGCTCGCGCCACAGCCGCAGGGTCTCGGCGTAGTGCACGCCGAAGCCGTCGTGGCGGGCGACGGTCAGCGCCGTGTGGGCGGCGGTGACCTGCTCGACGGCCTCCAGGGAGGGGATGACACCGCCGGGGAAGACGTACTTGTGGATCCAGGTGTGGCCGTCGCGGGTGGCCAGCAGCCGGTCGTGCGGCAGGGTGATCGCCTGCAGCGCGATCCGGCCGCCGGGTGCGAGCAGCCGGTCGAGCACGGTGAAGTAGTCGGGCCAGAATTCCGCGCCGACCGCCTCGATCATCTCGACGCTGACCACGGCGTCGTAGCTGCCGGTCAGTTGCCGGTAGTCGCTGAGCCGGACCTCGACCAGGTCCTGCTGCCCGGCCTCGCGCACCCGGCGCACCGCCAGGTCGCGCTGCTCGGCGGACAGCGTCACGGTGAGCACCCGGGCGCCGCGGTCGGCGGCGCGCAGCGCGAGTTCGCCCCAGCCGGTGCCGATCTCCAGCAGCCGGGTGCCGGGGCCGACCTCCGCGAGGTCCAGCAGCCGGTCGATCTTGCGGTGCTGGGCAGCGGGGAGCACCGCGTGGTCGGCGGGGAAGCCGCGGAAGACCGCGGCGGAGTACGTCAGGGTCTCGTCGAGGAAGAGCGCGAAGAGGTCGTTGGACAGGTCGTAGTGGTGCCGGATGTTGCGCCGGGCGCCGTCCGGGGTGTTGCGCTGGGCGTCGGGGGTGCGCGGCGCCCAGACGCCGCGCAGCCGCTGCAAGGAGGCGGGGACCAGGGTGCCGACGTGCCCGGCCATAACGGTCAGCACGCCGACCAGGTCCTCGGCGTCCCACTCCCCCGCCATGTAGGACTCGCCGAAGCCGATCAGGCCGTCGGTGCCGATGCGGCGGAAGAACGCCTGCCGGTCGTGCACGGTCAGCAGCGGTCCGCGGTCGCCGAGCGCGCTGCCGTCCTCGAAGCGCACCCGCAGCGGCAGCCGCCGCAGCGCCCGGGTGACGATCGCCCGGGCTATGGCGGTGCGCGGCGGTGAACTGCGCGGTACGCGGGCGACGTCGGGCCAGCGTTCGGGGTCGACCGGCGGCCGGGCGGCCACCGGCGGCCGGTGGGTGAGCGGGGTGCTCACTTCATGCCCTCCTGGGTGGGGTGCGGCGGTCGGGGCCTGACCGGCAGTCCGCGCAGGTAGAGGCGGATGCCGTGCAGGCGGATGGCGGCGGAGACGACGAGGGTGGACCACGGGTGCCGTGCGGCGGCCGCCAGCAGTCCGCGGACGGTCGCGGGGCGCCGGGTGCCGCGTACGGTCGCGGTGAACGGGCTGCCGCCGTCCGGCGTGAGCCGTACGGTGACGGCGAGTTGCTCCCCGGGCTCCGGCAGGTGCATCCGGTAGCGGCCGTCGACGCCGTGGAAGGGCGAGACGTACAGCTCCTTGGCGGTGTCGGCCCGCCCGTGGACGTCGGTGTGCAGCAGATAGCCGTGGCGCTCCCCGTAGGTGTTGTGCACCTCGGCGACCACGCAGCGCAGGGCGCCGCCGGTGTCGTGGCACCAGTACAGCGTCAGCGGGTTGAAGACGTAGCCGAGCACCCGGGCGTTCGCGAGCATCAGCACCTGCCCGCCCGGCGGCTGTTCGCCCTGCGCGGCCAGGAAGCGGTCGAGCCCGGCGCGCAGCGTGGGCGCGGTGCCGCCGAAGTGGTCGCGGGCGTCGAAGCGGGCGAGCGGGCGCAGCAGGGCCGGCAGCCGCGGCAGCCGGTCGAGGTCGACCAGCCACAAGTAGCTGCTCAGCCGCACCCGGTGGCGCAGCGGGCCGGTCCTGATGTGGTCGATCCGGCAGTCGTAGAGGGCGGGGGCGGCGGGGCTCACCACGAGACCCCCAGTGCGGAGGCGGCCTCGACGCCCGAGCGGCAGCCGTCCTCGTGGAAGCCCCAGCCGTGGTATGCGCCGGCGTAGGCGGTGACGGGGGTGTTCAGCGACGGGAGCAGGCGCTGGGCGGCGACGGATTCCGGGGTGTAGACGGGGTGTTCGTAGACCATGGAGGCGATGACCCGGGCGGGGTCGACCAGGCCCTCGGCGTTGAGCGAGACGATGTAGTCCTCGGAGGCGTCAAGGCGCTGCAGCCGGTTCATGTGGTAGCCGATGCGGACCTGTTCTGCGGGTGCGTCGCAGGACGGCATCAGGTAGTTCCAGGAGGCCCTGGCCCGGCGGGCGCGCGGCAGCACCGAGGCGTCGGTGTGCAGCACGGTGGGGTTGCGCGAGTAGGGGAAGGCGCCGAGGACCGCGGTCTCCGCCGGAGTGGGGTCGGCCAGCAGCCGCAGTGCCTGGTCGGGGTGTACCGCCAGCACCACGGCGTCGTGGTCGCTGGCCGTGCCGTCGGCGGTGACGATGCGTACGCCGTCCGCCGAGCGGTGCACCGCGCGTACGGGTGCGCCGGTGTGAACGGCCGCGAGCTGCTTGCGGATCCGCCGGACGTACGCGGCGGATCCGCCGGTGACCGTTCGCCATTGCGGTGACCCGGTCACGGCGAGCAGTCCGTGCCGGTCCAGGAAGCGGAAGAGGTAGCGGGCCGGATACTCCATGGCGGTCGCGGGGGCGCAGGACCACACCGAGCAGACCAGCGGGGTGATGAAGTGCGCCACGAAATAGGCCGAAAACCGTCCGTCGGCCAGGAAGCGGCCCAGTGTCGGGTCGCCGGGACCCTCGTCGGCGGCGAGCAGCCGCCGGGCCTTCCGGTGGAAGGCCGGGACCTCGCCGAACATCCTCAGCGCCCGGGGGCGCAGCGCGGTGCGCGGCCTGGCGAGCACTCCCGACAAGCCGCGTGCGCCGGCGTATTCGAGGCCGCAGCCGTCGCAGCGCACCGACATGCTCATCTCGGACTCCTGGGTGGTGACGCCGAGTTCGGCGAACAGCCGCAGGAGGTTCGGGTACGTGCGCTCGTTGTGCACGATGAAGCCGGTGTCGATGGCGAGGACGCGGCCGTCGGCCTCGGTCACCTCGTGCGTGTCGGCGTGGCCGCCGAGGCGGTCGTCCGCCTCGTACAGCGACACGTCGCAGGCGTTGCGCAGGATGTAACCGGCGGTCAGACCCGCGATGCCGCCGCCCACCACAGCCGTTCTGCGCCGCTCCACAGCCGTCCTCCTCCTCGCCCGGCGGGCGGCCCGCGTGTGCGGATCATTCTGTCATGGCTCGTTCGAAGCCGGGGCGCCCGCGGATTGGTCCGCGCGAGTGCCCCGGGTCACAGCGCCAGGAGTACGACCGGCGCGCCGGTGGGCGTCCGTGAGCCGCCCTGCGGTTCCACGGTCACGCCCACGCCGGACGCGCCCTGCGCGCTGCCGGCCAGCAGGGCGGCGCCGTCGGGCCGGCCGGAGCCGACCAGTCCCGCGGGCACCATCGTGCCGCCGCGGCTGTACCACAGCTGGTAGACGCGGGAGTCGGACAGCCGCGGCAGCCCGTGGTAGAAGAGCGCCGTCCGCCCGAGCTGCCGGGAGGCCACGACGGTGGCGCTGCCGCCGCCCTTGACGGCGCCCGCGTGGGTGGTGGCGTCGGGCGCGGCCAGCAGCGCGCCGAGCGCGGCGGTCTGCTGCTCGGCCTGCGCGATACGGTCCCGCTGCCGGTCCGCACGGTGCTGGGCGTCCACCGCCACCGCGCCCGCCGCGACGGCGGCCGCGAGGCACGCGGCGGCGGCCAGATGCGGCAGCCGGCGCCGCCACCGGGGGTGGGCGGGCACCACTGCGGTGTGCGGGTGCGGCGGCAGCTGGCGTACGCCGGGCAGCGCCGCCATCACCTGGGCGCGCAGCCCGGCGGGCGGGACCACGGCCACCGCGAGCGCCAGCCGGGCCGCGGTCTCCCGCAGTTCGGCGACCTCCTGGGCGCAGGACGGGCAGACGGCCAGGTGCCGGGCGAAGTCCTCGGCCTCCCCTTGCGACAGTGCGTCCAGCGCGTAGGCGCCGGTGAGCGTGTGCAGGTCGGCGACGGTCATGCGGAGGTCACCCCCAGGCAGTCACGGAGTCGGATCAGGCCGTCCCGCAGCCGGGTCTTGACCGTGCCGAGGGCGACCCCGAGCAGGTCGGCGGTCTCGCGGTAGGTGCAGCCGCGGTAGTAGGCCAGGGTGACGGACTCGCGCTGGAGTTCGGTGAGCCCGCCGAGGCAGCGGCGGACCTGCTCGCGTTCGAGCCGGCGTTCGACCTGCTCGCTGACCTCGTCGAAGGCCGGGCTGTGGTCGCGTACCGCCGCTTTGTGCTCGCGGTCGGCCGCGGCCTGCGAGGAGCGGACCCGGTCCACGGCCCTGCGGTGCGCCAGCGTCATGATCCAGGCCATGGCGCTGCCCTGCCCGGGGTCGAAGCGGGCGGCGCACCGCCACACGTCGACCAGCACCTCCTGGGCGACCTCCTCGGACTGCGCCGGGTCCCGCAGCACCCGGCGCACCAGGCCGAGCACCGAGCCGGCCACCGCGTTGTACACGCCTTCGAAGGCCTCACGGTCGCCGCGGGACACCCGGTCCAGCAGATTCTCCAGGGCACCGCTGTGCGGGGCCGGTGTTGTGTCGCGGGCCACCGCGCGCATGGGCACACCTCCGGACGGGAACGTCGTCACGGGGGTTTCGACGCCGTGGCCCGTACGGATTGGTCGGGACGGGAAATTCTTTTCCCGCCGGGTACGGAGCCGGACCGTCACCGTACGCGCGGCGGCGGGCGCGGGGCGAGCCGGGGCCGGTTCCTAGGCCGTGTCCCTGCGGCGCCCCAGCGCGGTGCGGGCCACGGCCGCGTAGCAGGCCAGGCCCACGACGGCGCCGGCGCCACCGCCGAAGGCGACGGCCGGGACGAGGTCGAGCAGCCCGGCGGTGCGCAGCGGGCCGTGGTCCCAGCGGGCCAGCCGTGCGGCGGCCCCGGCCGTCGCCGCCGCGCCCACCAGGACCGTCGCCGCGGCCCTGGTGCGGGCCGACAGCCGCATCCGGGGCGGGGCCTGCGCGGGGGCCGAGCGCAGCGTGCGCACCGCGTACCAGCCGATGACGCCCAGGCCCAGCACCGAGGATCCGAACTGGAGGTCGTAGTAGAGCGGGCGGCCCAGCACTGTGCGGTTCAGCGCCGGCAGCAGGCGGGCGCCGAGCCGGCCGCCGTGGGTGAACGCGTCCCAGGCCACATGGGTCGCCGCGCCGACCGCCGCGGACAGCGCGAAACGGCCGGCTCCGGCCGGGCCCGCGGTCCGCCCGGTCGGCGCGGTGACCGCGTCGGCGGCATCCGCCCACCTGCCGGGCAGCAGTGCCACCAGCGGCTCGCGCAGCAGCCAGTGCCAGCCGGCGGCGAGCACAGCCGCGATCGCCACGTCCGCGGTGGCCACGCCGAGCGGGCTGTGGGTGAACTCGCCGAACCCGAAGGTGCCGTGCACCAGGGAGTCGGTGAAGAAGGGGACGTCGGGCGCCAGCGACCCGGCGACCAGAGCCGAGGCCACCAGCGGGCCGCGGGGCCGCCCGCCGCGCAGCATCGGCAGCACGGCGGCGGGATGACTGAGTGTGAACGGCATGCTGTCATCTTCCCGGGGCGGGCCCGGCGCGGCGAACGGGGGGACAGGACGTCCCCCCGTCCGGTGTCGCCGCCGCGAGCCGGGGTCAGGGTGTGTAGACCTGGGGG
>NZ_JAJSYW010000033.1:0-76480 GCF_036815005.1 Streptomyces sp. IBSBF 2435
CATAATTTTTTTCTATGTGGTTTCACATGTTTTATACACCCGCCGCCCCCCCCCCCCCCCGGGCGGGGCCCCCCCCGGCGTCGTACCGCACGGGAGGTGCCTGGAAGCTCAGCTCGCGGTGCAGGTCAGCGCGGGTGCGCCGACCGTTCCTGTGGAGGTGCCCTGGAAGCCGAAGCTGGTCGAGGCCGCGGGGGCGATCGCCCCGTTGTAGGCGAGGTTCACGGCGCTGACCGCGGCGCCGGTCTGGGTGATGGTGGCGCTCCAGCCGCTGGTCTCCTGCTGGTTGCCCGGCCAGGTCCAGGCCACCTTCCACCCGGTGGTCGCCGCGGTGCCGGTGTTGGTCACCGTGACGGTGGCGGTGAAGCCGGCGTCCCACTGGTTGTCCACGTGCAGGGCGGCGGTGCAGCCGTGGTTCCCGCCGGTACCGCCGGTGGTTCCGGTGGACGTGCCCGTCGATGTGCCGGCGGAGGTGCCGGTGCTCGTACCTGTGGAGGTGCCGGCCGACGTGCCGCTGCTGGTGCCCGCGGAGGTGCCCGTCGACGTGCCGGTGCTCGTACCCGCCGACGTACCGCTCGACGTACCCGCCGACGTACCGCTGGACGTACCGCCGTTGGTGCCGCCCGACGAGCCGCCGAAGCCTGGGGCCTTGATGCTGCTCAGGTAGCCGTCCTTGACGGTGTCCACGGTCTGCCAGTCGTCCTTGAGGATGCCGCCGGTGTCACCCGAGTCGGGATTCCACGACCAGAAGGTCCAGCTGAAGCTGTCGCCGCCGTTGCCGCTCGTCGGGCGCAGGTAGTCGACCAGGGTCTTGAGCCAGGTCTGGTCGACGGTCGACTGCAAGGTGGTGCCGAACTCGCCGACCCACACGGGGGCGATGTTCTGCTTGAACAGGTAGCCCCAGTATTTGTCCCAGATCGCCGACATGTTCGCCGGGAAGGACGGGTCGGTGAACCAGGTCTGCTGGGCGACGCTGGTGGCGTAGTCGTGGGCCGAGTAGACCACCCGGTTGGCCACGTTGAGCTGCACCGGGTACTGCCCGGCGCCCATCAGGTTGCCGCCCCACCAGCCGGAGACGCCGTTGAAGGTCTGGATGCCCTCGACGAAGATCAGCAGGCTGGGATTGACGCCGAGGACCGCGTTGCCCGCCCGCTGGGCCGCGAGCCGCCAGTCGACCGTGGTGTCGCCGCAGCCCCAGCAGGCCGGGTCGTGCGGCTCGTTGTGCAGGTCGATGCCGACGACGGCGGTGTTGCCCTGGTAACGGGTCGCCAGCGCCTTGAGGTTGGTGATCCAGGTGGTCTCAGGGACGGTGCTGGTGTACCACAGCGCGGACTGGCCGCCGGCGTCCGGGCGGTGCCGGTCGAGGATCACCCGCAGGCCGATCGAGCCCGCGTAGTTCACGATCTTGTCCATCACCTGGAGGGAGTTGAGGCCCTGGAGGTCGGTGTTCATGTTGTAGAAGTTGATGCTGTTGGGCATGGTGCCCGGCTTGAAGATGTCGTCGCTGTACGGCAGCCGGATGGTGTTGTAGCCCAGCGTCTTCATCTGGTCGATCATGCTCTTGTAGTCGCGCGACCAGAGGCCGTGCACCACGTCGTTGCTGGTCTCGAAGCCGAACCAGTTGATGCCCGCGATACGCACCGGCTGGTTGTTGGAGTCCAGGATCTGCCGGCCGCTGGTGTGCCAGTAGCCGGCACCCGCGTCGGCCGCGGGCGCGGCGGTGGTGGCGGCGGTGGCGTGGGTCTGCCCGGCGATCGACAGCAGCGCGAGCAGCGCAGCCGCGACGGCGGCGGCGAGCACCACCCGCAGCCGGCGCAGACTTTTCAGCGGACTTCGGGCGTCCGGATAGGGAACCACGGTGCGCTTCCTCTCAGTGGGGGGACGGAAAGCTTCAGTTCGTGGCGTGAGGAGTTGCCGGGAGGAATGTGGGAGCGCTCCCATTCGCAACTGTATGGAAGCGACGACACGGGAGAGCCGTCAAGGGGTCGCGCAGCGTTCAAGTTGTGAAGCGGGATAAACCAGTGGCGCCCGGTCGTCGGTTAGGCTTGCCTAAGTACGATCCGAAGCGGGCGCGGCGGGACGGACAGCCGTGCGAACGGTTCGCGGCGCACGCCGCGGCAGAGAGCGGGGCTCATTCATGGCGGACACAGTGGACAGACCGGCGCGCAAGCCGAGGAAGCCGCGGCACGCCACCGTGGCGCGCACCGAGCGGCTGACGCCGCACATGATCAGGGTGGTGCTGGCGGTCGACCCGGCCGACCGCCCGGAGATCGGCGAATACACCGACCACTACGTCAAGCTGGTCTTCGCACCCGAGGGCGTGGTCTATCCCGAACCCCTGGACCTCGAAGCGGTCCGCCGCGACCTGCCGCGCGAGCAGTGGCCGCGGACCCGTACGTACACGGTACGGACCTGGGACGCGGCGGCCGGGGAGCTGACCGTGGACTTCGTCCACCACGGCGACGAGGGCCTCGCCGGGCCGTGGGCGGCGGCGGCGCGGCCGGGCGACGGCATCTCCTTCATGGGACCCGGCGGCGGCTACGCCCCCGACCCGGCGGCCGACTGGCATCTGCTGGCCGGCGACGAGAGCGCGCTGCCCGCCATCGCGGCGGCCGTGGAACAGCTGCCGCCCGGCGCGGTGGCGAAGGTCTTCGTGGAGGTCGCGGGCCCCGCGGAGGAGCAGAAACTGCTCGGCCCCGGCGACGCGGAGGTCGTCTGGCTCTACCGGGGCGACCGGCCGGTCGGCGAGGCGCTGGTGGCGGCCGTCACCGCGCTGGACTTCCCCCCGGGCGACGTGCAGGTCTTCGTGCACGGCGAGGCGGGCTTCGTGAAGGAGCTGCGCCGCTTCGTCCGGGTGGACCGCGGCATCGCGCGCGAGCGGCTCTCGGTGTCGGGCTACTGGCGGCGCGGCGCCGACGAGGACGGCTGGCAGTCCTCGAAGCGGGAGTGGAATGCCGAGGTGGAGCGGGAGCAGGAGGCCGGCGGGCAGCCGTAGCCCGTACGCCCTTGCGCCCGCGGGCCGGTGGCGGTAGGTCGGCGGTCGGTCGGTCCGTGGTGGCCGGCCGCCGTATCAGGTGCCGCTGCCGGGGCGCTCCCCTTCCGCCGTACGGTCGGCGGCGCGACCGGTCGGCGGCGCGGGCCGCCTGCCGATCCCACCGGCCGGCGCCTCCGCCGTGTCGAGGTCGCGGAAGTGCTCCTCCAGCTCCGACCATCCCTCCGGTACGTCACCGGTCTCGTGCCAGCCGCGCCATTCGGCGGCGCCGCCGAGGGTGCCGGCCGCGATCTCGGCGAGCAGACCGCGGATCCAGGCCGCCTGCGCTTCGAGCATGCGGGCCTTGTAGTCGGTCTCGATCAGGAACACCCGGGGCAGTTCCGCGCCGAGCTCGGCCAGCACCCCGCGCAGGGCGGCGGCCTCGGTCTCCTGGGCGGCGGCCCGTTCGGTGAGCAGGTCCGCGGCCTCGTCCGGGTGCAGCGCCGTGATCAGCGAGAGTCCGGCCTCGAACGCCGGATACTCCCGCACGGGCACGGCGACCACGTCGGCGAGCCAGTCGTGCATCTCGACGCGGCCCTCGTCGGTGAGGCCGTAGAGGGTGCGCTCGGGGCGGCTGCCCTGCCGCTGGACCCCGGCGACGGTCACGAAGCCGTGTTTTTCGAGGTTCTGCACCACGGTGTAGAGCGAACCGTAGTTGATCTTGATGCTGTGTTCCTTGCCGCGCTGCCGCAGCACCCGGGCGATCTCGTAGGGGTGCATCGGGCGGTCGCCGAGAAACACCATGACCGCCAGGGCCAGCGGGTTCGAGACCTTGCGCCGCTTCGCCGTCCTCCCCACCCCGCCAATCCTCGGTACCGTATATCCGCCCCCGAATATATCGCGTGTCCGCGATCGGGGCAACCGCGATGTATCGCGAATCTGCGGCAGCATATCCCGCCTCGGGGCCGCGTGAGCACTTCGGCCCGCACCGGACACGGCGGCGTCATTCACCCGAAACACCGGGTCCTTAATTTCTGTCGATCGACAGGAATACCTGACCAAGGGGGCCGGCCCATGACCGCCACCGCACCATCGGACGCCCGATCGCAGCCGCCGAACGGCCAGGACCGCGAGGACACCGCGGGGCTCGCGGACTTCGGCTACCGCCAGGAACTGCACCGCAGCCTCGGCCGCTACGCCTCCTTCGCGGCCGGCTTCTCCTTCATCTCCGTGCTGACCACGGTCTTCCAGTTCTTCGCCTTCGGCTACTCCTTCGGCGGCCCGCGCTTCTTCTGGACCTGGCCCGCCGTCCTGACCGGCCAGCTGCTGGTCGCCGCGTGCTTCGCCGAACTCGCCGCCCGCTACCCGATATCCGGCGCCGTCTACCAGTGGTCCAGCCGGCTGAGCAACGCCGTCCTCGGCTGGTACGCCGGCTGGATCATGGTGCTCGGGCAGATCGTGGTGGTCGCCGCGGCGGCGCTCGCGCTGCAGGTCGTACTCCCCGCGGCCTGGTCGGGCTTCCAGGTCATCGGCACCGACGCCTCACCGGTCTCCTCGGACGGCGCGGCCAACGCGGCGCTGCTCGGCATCGTGCTGCTGGTGCTCACCACGGCGGTGAACCTGCTGGACAACACGGTCATGTCGCTGGTCAACCGGATCGGGGTGACGGCGGAGATCGCCGGCGCCGTCCTCATCATCGTGCTGCTGTTCACCCACGCCGACCGCTCCCCCGCGGTCACCGTGCACGCCGGCGGCGGCGGTGCCGCGCTGCTGGTCGGGTCCTTCGCCGCGGCCTACGTGATGATCGGCTTCGACAGCGCGGGCGAGATGAGCGAGGAGACCCGGCACCCGCGCCGGGTCGCGCCGCGCACGATCCTCACCGCGCTGGCCGCCGCCGGGCTGCTGGCGTCCCTGCTGGTGCTCGCCGCGGTGCTGGCCGCGCCCAGCCTCACCGACGGGCGGCTCGGCACGGACGGCCTGTCCTACGTGCTGACCAGCCGGCTCGGCGGCGGCCTCGGGCGGGTCCTGCTCTGCGACGTCGCGCTGGCGGTCGCGGTCGCCACGCTGGCCATACAGACGTCGGCGACCCGGATGCTGTTCTCGATGGCCCGCGACCGCGCGCTGCCCTTCTCCCCCACCCTGTCCCGGGTCTCCCGCCGCACCGGCCAGCCCGCAGCCCCCGCGCTGGTCGTCGGCGTGCTGTCGGCCGCGCTCCTGCTGCTCGCCTTCGCGTCCCCCGAGGCGTGGCTGGCCATCGGGACGACGTGCATCGTGATGGTCTACCTCGCCTACTCGATGGTCACGGGCCCGCTCCTGCTCCGCCGCCTGCGCGCCCCGCTCCCGCCCGCCACCGACGAGTCCGGCAACCCCGTCTTCTCGCTGGGCCGCTGGGGCGTCCCCGTGAACGCCGCCGCCCTCCTCTACGGCCTGGCGATGACGGTCAACCTGGCGTGGCCCCGGGCCGCGGTCTACGACCCCTCGGGCACGCACTGGTACTTCCAGTGGTCCTCCCCGCTGTTCCTGCTGGTCACGCTGGCGATCGGCTTCTCGTGGCGGGCACTGCGGTACCGGCGCCGGGAGCAGGCGACGCCGGAGCCCGCCGCCGGCTGAGCACGCTGAGCCTTGGCCGCCGCGCCGGGCGGACGGAGCGCCGCAGTCGCCGCCGCGGTGGCTGTTCCTGACGGCTGCCGACGGCCGGAGGGACGGCCGGAGGTCCCTGGCCGGGACACGGAGGCCGGGCGAGGGGTCACAGGCCCGCCAGGCGGAGTGCCGCGTCGGCGGTGGCCGCGGCGAAGAGCGGGGCCGGGCGGTCGGGGCCGGAGCGGTGGACGAGGATGACGCCCTCGATCAGGGCGAACAGCAGGTCGGCGCGGAGCGAGAGCTCGGCCGGGGAGAGAGCCGCACCGGCCTCCGTGGCGGCGAGCAGCGCGGCATACGCGGCCTTGAGGTCGGCCCGCGCGTCCCGGAAGGGCGCGAAGCGTTCCGCCGCCACCTCCGGCAGGAGGTAGAGGGCGCCGAGGTTGTACGGCCCGGCGCACAGCAGCTCCACGTCGGAGCGGCACAGCTCCCACAGCCGCCGCTCGGCTGGCCGGGACCCGTCGGCGAGCAGCGCGCGGGCGAGGGCGAGGGACGGTGTGACCGTGCCTTCCAGCAGCTCGGCGAGCAGATCCTCCTTGCCGCCGACGTAGTGGTACATCGACGCCTGCCGCATACCGGCCCGCTCGGCGACCGCCCGGGTGGTGGTCGCGGTGTAGCCGAGGGTGGTGAAGAGTTCGGCCGCCGCGGCGAGGAGTTCCTGCTTGGGGCTCATCCCGCTGTCGGGCCGCTGCTGCGCCCTGGGGCGCCCGACCCGCCGTCCGCTCGTACTCACCTCGTGATCGTCGCACAGCGCCCGCCCGCACCCCGCACCGACCGGGACCGGTGAGCGGCCGGTAACCCGCGCGCAACGCCCGGGCAATCGGCCCGAAGCCACCTCCGCCTAATTTCTGTCGGACGACAGAAATACCTGACGGAGGTGCAGCACCGTGGCGACAGGGACGACGTACGGCGCCCGGGACCACGCCCGGGCGCAGGACGGCATGCGCGTGGCGGCGATGCCGCTGGTGCCGGCGCCGGACGGGCTCGTATGGGCCGAGACGGTGGCGGGCGGCAACTACACGCACAAGGCGCTGGCCCGCGGGACCGAGCTGCGGCTCGCCGACCCGACCGGCACCGCGTGCGCGCATCTGCTGCTGTTCGCCGAGGGCCGCCCCTGGGAGCGGCTGAACACCGCGGACACGGTGAAGGTCCAGTGGAACGCCTACCTCGGTGCGGGCCGGCTGCTGCTGTCCGACCAGGGCCGGGTGCTCGCCTCGCTGATCGCCGACACCGGCGGACGGCACGACACGCTGTGCGGTACGTCGTCGGCGGTGCGCAACACCGCGCGCTACGGGGACGGTTCGCCGCAGGGCGGCACCCCGGCGGGCCGTGAGCTGTTCAAACTGGCCGCGGCCAAACAGGGGTTGGAGCCGCGCGACCTGCCGCCGTCGCTGTCCTTCTTCCAGGGGGTGCGGGTCGACCCGGACGGCTCGCTGGAGTTCGTCGGGTCGGCGGGACCCGGCGCGGCGGTGACGCTGCGCGCCGAGCAGCCGCTGACCGTCCTGCTGGCGAATGTGCCGCACCCGCTGGACCCGCGCCCGCAGTACGTGTGCGGCCCGCTGGAGGTACGGGCCAGGGCCGCCGCTCCGACCGGCCCCGACGACCCGCTGTGGGACGCCTCCCCCGAGGGCCGCAGGGCGTTCCTGAACACCGCCGAGCACCTCACCGCCAGGGGGCTGTGATGACCGCCGTGACCGTACCCGCACGCGCGCCCTGGTCCGCGGTGATCCCCGCGGGCGGCCTGCTCACCCTCACCGACCTGCACGGCAACCAGGCGGTGGACTTCCTGGTCTACGACGCCCGCGACACCGCCGTGCGCTACAGCGCCCCCGACACGATCCAGCACCAGGGCAACATCTTCCTGACCACCGGCAGCGTGCTGCTGTCCAACGAGCACACCGCGCTGATGACGGTCGTCGCGGACGGCTGCGGCGGGCACGACACCATCGCCGGCGCCTGCTCCAAGGAGTCCAACACCCTGCGCTACGGCCACCACACCTGGTCGCAGCACGCCTGCGTCGACAACTTCCTCGCCGAGGGCGCCCGTCGGGGCCTCGGCAAGCGCGACCTGGTGAGCAACATCAACTGGTACATGAATGTGCCGGTCGAGGACGACGGCACCCTCGGCATCGTGGACGGCCGTTCCGCGCCCGGCCTCGAAGTGACGCTGCGGGCCGAGACCGAGGTGCTGGTGCTCGTCTCCAACTGCCCGCAGATCAACAACCCCTGCAACGGCTTCGACCCGACCCCGGTACGGATGACGGTTGCCCTGCCGGAGGCACCAGAGGCACCGGAGACGGCGCAGACACCGGCAGCACCGGAGGCGGCAGCTGTACCGGCGACGGCGGAAGCGGCGGTCCGCGGATGACCTTCGACACGCTGCTGGTCGCCAACCGGGGCGAGATCGCCGCCCGCGTCATCCGTACCGCCCGGCGCATGGGCCTGCGTACCGTCGCGGTCTTCTCCGACCCCGACCGCGCCGCCCCGCATGTACGACTCGCCGACACCGCGGTGCGGTTGGGTCCGGCGCCGGCCAAGTCCAGCTACCTGGACGCCGACGCGGTGCTGGCGGCGGCCGAGCGGACCGGGGCGGGCGCGATCCACCCGGGGTACGGATTCCTGTCCGAGGACGCGGACTTCGCACGCCGCTGCGAGGCCGCGGGCCTGGCCTTCGTCGGCCCCGAGCCCCGGCACCTCGACGTCTTCGGCGCCAAGCACACCGCACGGGCCGCGGCCGAGGCTGCCGGCGTGCCGCTGCTGCCCGGCACCGGGCTGCTGGAGGACCTGGGCGCCGCGCTCGCCGCCGCGGGCGGACTCGGCTATCCGGTGATGCTGAAGGCCACCGGCGGCGGTGGCGGCATCGGCATGCGCGCCTGCCGCTCGGCCGAGGAACTGGCCGCGGCCTGGCAGCCGGTGCAGCGCGCCGCCGCTGCCGGCTTCTCCTCCGCCGGGGTCTTCCTTGAGCGGCTGGTGGAACGCGCCCGCCATGTCGAGGTGCAGGTCTTCGGCGACGGCCGCGGCCGGGTCGTGACCCTCGGCGACCGCGACTGCTCGCTCCAGCGCCGCCACCAGAAAGTGCTGGAGGAGGCGCCCGCGCCTGCGCTGCCCGCTGCCGTGCGGGACCAACTCAGCCGCAGCGCACAGGCCTTGTGCGCCTCGGTCGGCTACCGCTCGGCCGGGACGGTGGAGTTCGTCTACGACGCCGAGCGCGCCGAGGCGTACTTCCTGGAGGTCAACACCCGGCTCCAGGTCGAGCATCCGGTCACCGAGGAGACACACGGCGTCGACCTGGTCGAGTGGATGCTGCGGCTCGCCAGGGACGGCGCCGGCCCCGGCGAACCGCGCCGGCCCGCCGGGCACGCCGTCGAGGCGCGGATCTACGCGGAGGATCCGGCCCGCGGCCACCGGCCGAGCGCCGGGGTGCTCACCCGGGTCGCCTTCCCGCCCGGTGTGCGCGTCGACACCTGGGTCGAGACCGGCACCGAGGTCACCACCTCCTACGACCCGATGCTCGCCAAGCTGATCGCGCACGGCGCCGACCGGGACGAGGCGCTGGCCCGGCTCGCCGACGCGCTGGCCGCCACCCGTATCGACGGCATCGAGACCAACCTCGGGCTGCTGCGGGCCGCCCTCACCGACCCCGACCTGCGCGCCGCGACGCACAGCACCGCCACCCTGGAGGGCGTCACCGACGGCTCTCGGCGGATCGACGTCGTCCGCGCCGGCACGATGACCACCGTCCAGGACTGGCCGGGCCGCACCGGGCTGTGGCACGTCGGGGTGCCGCCGTGCGGACCGATGGACGACCTGTCCTTCCGGCTCGGCAATGAGGCGCTCGGCAACGACGAGGGCTCCCCCGGGCTCGAATGCACCCTCCTGGGACCGGCGTTGCGGTTCAGCCACGCCACCACGGTCTGCGTCACCGGCGCGCCCGCCCCCGTCACCGTGGACGGGCTGCCGGTGCCCCAGTGGGAGCCGGTGACCGTACCGGCCGGTGCGCTGCTGGACGTCGGGGCGCCGCGGGACGCCGGCCTGCGGACGTACGTACTGCTGGCCGGAGGTCTCGACGTACCCGGATACCTGGGCAGCACCGCCACGTTCACGCTCGGCAGATTCGGCGGGCACGGCGGGCGGGCGCTGCGGGCCGCCGACGTCCTGCACGGCGGCACCACCGCCGCCGGCGGCGGGCCCGTGCCGCCCGCGCGGCGCCCCGCGATCGGTACCGAATGGGCGATCGGCGCGGTCGAAGGGCCGCACGCGGCACCGGAGTTCTTCACCCCCGACGACATCAGGGACTTCTACGCCGCCGCCTGGAGCGTGCACTTCAACTCGGCCCGCACCGGTGTACGGCTGGTCGGCCCCAAACCGCGCTGGGCACGCGACGACGGGGGTGAGGCGGGCCTGCACCCGTCCAACATCCACGACACGCCCTACTCCGTGGGCGCCGTCGACTACACGGGCGACATGCCGGTGCTGCTCGGCCCCGACGGTCCCTCGCTCGGCGGCTTCGTCTGCCCGGCCACCGTCGTCACAGGACAGCGCTGGAAACTGGGCCAGTTGCGGCCCGGCGACACCGTGCGCTTCGTGCCGGTCACCGAGGACGCGGCGGCGGCGCTGCGGTCTGCCCCCGCGACCGCGCCGGTGCCGTCCCGGCCGGTGCTCGGCGACGGCGGCGTACTCGGCCGCGCCGAACCCGCCGCCTCCCGGCCCGCGGTGACCTACCGGCGCAGCGGCGACGACAACCTGCTGGTCGAGTACGGGCCGATGCAGCTCGACCTGGCCCTGCGGATGCGGGTGCACGCGCTCGCCGAGCACCTCGCCGCGCGCCGGCTGCCCGGCGTCCTCGACCTGACCCCCGGCATCCGCTCGCTGCAGATCCATGTCGACCCCGCGGTGCTGCCCACCGGCAAGCTGCTCGACCTGGTCCGCGAGGCCGAGGACCAACTTCCGCCGACTGACCGGCTGGTGGTGCCAAGCCGGACGGTCCACCTGCCGCTGTCCTGGGACGACCCGGCCACCCGCGAGGCCATCGCCCGCTACATGGCGGGCGTCCGCGACGACGCGCCCTGGTGCCCGTGGAACATCGAGTTCATCCGCCGCGTCAACGGGCTCGACTCCGTCGATGACGTCTACCGCACGGTCTTCGACGCGGAATACCTCGTACTCGGCCTGGGCGACGTCTACTTGGGCGCACCCGTCGCCACACCGCTCGACCCGCGGCACCGGCTCGTCACCACGAAGTACAACCCGGCCCGCACCTGGACCGCGGAGAATTCCGTCGGCATCGGCGGTGCTTATCTGTGCGTCTACGGCATGGAGGGGCCGGGGGGCTACCAGTTCGTCGGCCGTACGGTGCAGGTCTGGTCGGGCCGGGCCCGCCGGCAGCCGTGGCTGCTGCGCTTCTTCGACCGGATCAAGTGGTATCCGGTCGGCGCCGAGGAACTGCTCGACCTGCGGGCCGACATGGCGGCCGGGCGGCTCCGGCTGCGGGTGGAGGAGGGCGAGTTCGGGCTCGCCGGGCACCAGCGCTTTCTCGATCGCAATGCCGGGCCGATCGAGGCGTTTCGCCGGCGGCAGGCGGCGGCGTTCGCCGCGGAGCGCTCCGCGTGGGAGGAGGCCGGGGAATTCGCCCGGGCGGAGGCGGTCGCGCCGCCGTCCGCCGCGCCCGAGGCGGTGCCGGTCCCGCCGGGCGGGTGCGCCGTCGAGGCGGAGTTCGCCGCCGGCGTCTGGCAGCTCGCGGTCCGCCCGGGCGACACCGTGGCCGCGGGGCAGCACCTGCTCACGCTGGAGGCGATGAAGATGGAGTCCCCGGTGGTCGCGCCGGTCGCCGGCCGCGTCTCGACGGTCCACGTCACCCCGGGTGACCAGGTCTCCCCGGGGACGGTCCTGCTCACCCTCGCGCCAATCACCTGCGGTGGGCTTGAGGGTGCTGGGTGACTTCCCCTTGCGGCGCGCTTTCCGTGCGGCGGCACGGTGGCTTGTCGCGCGCTTCCGGCGCGCCTCAGGGGGTGCCGCTTGCGGTGGCGGCTCACACTTGCGGCACGTCCTGGCTGGGCGCCCAGTTCCCCGCGCCCCCGAAGGGGTGCCACTTGCGGTGCGTGGATGGCCGCGGCAGCGTCGTGGCGGGGCGCGCAGTTCGTCTGCCGGCGGGGAGGGGAAGCATTCGAGGGCGCGACAAGCCGCCGTGCGGGGGCGCTGTGGACGGCGCAGGACGGGGCGGCCCTGAGGGGCGCGGGGAAAAGCGCGACATGCCGTGACGCACCGCAGCCGTGCGATCCGTGGAGGAAGGGAACCGTATGGGGAGCGCAGAGCGCCGCGTCGCCGCGGCGTACGAGGGGATCGCCCGGGCAGGCAGGCCCGACGTGTGGATCGGGCTGCGGCCCGAGGAAGAGGTCGCCGCCGAGGCGCGGGACGTGGACGACCGGGCCGCGGCGGGCCAGGCCCTCCCGCTGGCCGGAACACTGCTCGCCGTGAAGGGCAACATCGACGTCGCAGGACTGGAGACGACGGCCGGCTGCCCGTCGTACGCGTACAGGCCCGAGGCCGACGCCCCGGCCGTCGCGGCGCTGCGCGCGGCAGGCGCGATCGTACTGGGCTCGACGAACATGGACCAGTTCGCCACCGGCCTGGTCGGCACCAGAAGCCCGTACGGCCCGGTCCACAGCGCGCTCGCGCCCGAGCGGATCAGCGGGGGCTCAAGCTCGGGCTCCGCCGTCGCCGTGGCGCTCGGCTTCGCCGACGTGGCGCTGGGCACGGACACCGCGGGCTCCGGCCGGGTCCCCGCCGCCTTCAACGGCATCGTCGGGCTCAAGCCGACCCGGGGCCTGGTGTCCACCGAGGGCGTCGTGCCGGCCTGCGCGAGCCTGGACTGCGTGAGCGTCTTCGCCCGCACACTGCCCGAGGCCCGCAGGGCGCTGGCGCTGCTGGCCGCCCCGGTGCCGCCGCCGCGGCGCCCGGGTCCGTGGCGGGTCGCGCTCGCCCGGGTCGCTCAGCTCGGCGAGCTGGACGACGGATGGGCGGCGGCGTATGAGGCCGCCGGGCAGCGGCTCGCGCGGGCCGGCGCGGAGGTCAGGGCGATCGACCTGACGCCCTTCAGCGAGGCGGCGGCGCTGCTCTACGACGGCGCCTTCGTCGCCGAGCGCTACACCGCCGTGGGCGAGTTCGTGGACCGCGACGGCGCGGACCTCGATCCGACCGTGGCCCGTATCATCCGCGCGGCCCGCGACCTGCCCGCGCACCGGCTGTTCGCGGACCGGGAGCGGCTGGCCGTGCTGCGGGCGCGGGCGGTGGCGGAGCTGGGGGACGCCGACGCGCTGCTGCTGCCGACCGCGCCGGGCCACCCCACCCTGGCGGAGGTCGCCGCCGACCCGATCGGCGCCAACACCCGGCTCGGCCGGTTCACCAACTCGGCGAATCTGCTGGACCTGTGCGCGGTGGCGGTGCCGGCCGGCGAGGTGGCCGGGCTGCCGTTCGGCGTGATGCTGCTGGGCGCGGCGGGCAGCGACGAGCGGGTCGCGGAGATCGCCGCGCTGCTGGAGCCGCCGCTGCGGCTGGCGGTGGTGGGAGCGCACCTGTCGGGCCAGCCGCTGAATCCGCAGCTGCTCGCGCTCGGCGCCCGGCTCGCGCGGACGACCACGACGGCGCCGGCGTACCGGCTGCACGCCCTGGACACCGTGCCGCCGAAGCCGGGCCTGGTGCGGGTCGCGGAGGGCGGCGCCGCGATCGAGGCCGAAGTATGGGAGCTGGCGCCCGCCGCGCTCGGCGCCCTGGTGGCCGCACTCCCCCGCCCGATGGCGCTGGGCAGGGTGACGCTGCGGGACGGCGCCGACGTGACCGGCTTCCTGTGCGAGCCGGCCGCGCTGGCCGGCGCCGAGGACATCACCGCGTACGGCGGATGGCGCGGCTACCTGGGCCGCGAGCGCACCTGAGCCGGGGGTCCGCCCGGCGGGTACGTACACTGTGCCGCACCACAGACCCACGGGGAGAGGACCACGGCCACATGCGCCACCGCACGATACTCACCGCAGGCGCACTCGCCGCCGCCCTGGCCGCCACCGCGCTGTCGGGCTGCTCGTCGTCGGACAAGAAGTCCGACGACGCGAAGTCCGGCACGTCCGCCCCGGCCGCGTCGGACGGTACGGGCGCGGGCGGCGCCACCGCCGCGCCCAGCGGCACCGCCGCGCCCAGCAAGGTCCCGGGCAAGTCGGTGGGCCACCTGGACTTCACCGGTGACGACAGCGGCAGCGCCGATTTCACCGGCGGCGTCAAGTGCCAGGTCAAGGGCGGCAAACTGATCGGGCTGACCACGCCGGACGTCCTGGCCAAGACGCAGATCTTCCCGTCGTTCATCGCGACCACGGCCGCCAGCCCGACGCAGGTGGCACTGTTCGCCGCCCCGGACAAGAAGACCTACTCGGGGCGGATCTCCAAGTCCGAGGGTGTGACCGCGAAGAAGAGCGGCGACACCTGGACTGTGACGGTGCAGGGCCTGCAGATCGCGCAGAGCTACGGCGGCACGGGCGGTGTGGTCACCCTCAACGGCTCCTTCACCTGCACCCACGTCGCCTGACGGGCGCGGGCAGCGGCGCCGCCCGCCCCCGCCCGCCGGTCACCGCGTCAACCCGCGTCACCCCACCGACGAATACGCCACGACGCCCCGCAGCAGACCGTCCACGGCCTTGCGCGCAGTGCGCCGGACGGGGCTGGCCTCCGGTGCCGCGTTGCCGATCTGGCCGAGGACGTCGATGAGCTGCTTGCACCAGCGCACGAAGTCGCCGGCCGGCATGTCGGCGTCGGTGAGGACCGCGTCCAGCGCGTGGCCCGAAGCCCAGCGGTAGGCGGGCCAGGCGAAGCCCAGATCGGGTTCGCGCTGGCCGACGCCCTCGGTCTGGTTGATCTTGTGGTCCTCCTCCAGGGCGTCGAGCCGGCCCCAGATCCGTACCATCTCGCCCAGCGCCGCCCGTGCGTTGCCGCTGGGCAGCTTCGGGGTGGCCGCGTCGTCGGCCTGCCGGGACTCGTAGACCAGAGCGGAGGCGCAGGCGGCCAGTTCAGCGGGGCCGAGGCCGTCCCACACCCCGTCGCGCAGGCACTCGCTGGCCAGCAGGTCCAGCTCGCCGTAGAGCCGGGCCAGCCTGCGGCCCTCGGGGGTGACCTGGTCGCCCTCCAGGTAGTCCAGCTCGGTGAGGACGGCGCAGACCCGGTCGAAGGTCCTGGCGATGGTGTTGGTGCGGCCCTCGATACGGCGTTCCAGCTGCTGGGTGTCGCGGCGCAGCCGGTGGTAGCGCTCGGCCCAGCGGGCGTGGTCCTCGCGGTCGTCGCAGCCGTGGCAGGGGTGGGTGCGGATGGCGGCCCGCAGCCGGGCGACCTCGGTGTCGTCGGCCGCCGCGGCCCGCTCCTTGCGGTGCCTGGCGGGCGCGGCCCAGCCGGCGGTGCCGGCCTTGGTGCGCATCGCCGAGGCGAGGTCGCGCCGGGACTGCGGGCTGCGCGGGTTGAACGACTTGGGGATGCGCATCCGGTCAAGCGCCTCGACCGGCACCGGGAAGTCGATCTGGGCGAGCCGCTTGACCTGGCGTTCCGCGGTGAGCACCAGGGGCCGGGGGCCGTCGTGGTATTCGCCGTCGCGAGGGTGGTGGCCCGCGGTGCGGCCGGCCGGCACCCCGGGTTCGAGCACCAGTGCGAGGCCGGCGTACTTGCCCGCGGGGACGTGGATGATGTCGCCGGGCCTGAGCTTCTCCAGCGCGTCGGAGGCCGCGGCCCTGCGCTGCACCGCACCCTGCCGTGACAGGTCGGCCTCGCGGTCCTTCAGCTCCCTGCGCAGCCGCATGTACGCGTCGAAGTCGCCGAGGTGGCAGGTCATCGACTGCTGGTAGCCGTCGAGGCCCTCCTCATTGCGCTGCACCTGCTTGGAGATGCCGACGACCGAGCGGTCGGCCTGGAACTGTGCGAACGACGTCTCCAGCAGCTCGCGCGAGCGGTGCCGCCCGAACTGGCCGACGAGGTTGACCGCCATGTTGTACGACGGCTTGAAGGACGAGCGCAGCGGATACGTACGGGTGCCGGCCAGGCCCGCGACGGCGCCCGGGTCGAAGGCGCGCTGCCACAGCACCACCGCGTGGCCCTCGACGTCGATGCCGCGCCGTCCGGCGCGGCCGGTGAGCTGGGTGTATTCGCCGGGGGTGATGTCGGCGTGGGTCTCGCCGTTCCACTTGACGAGCTTTTCCAGCACGACGGAGCGGGCCGGCATGTTGATGCCGAGCGCCAGGGTCTCGGTGGCGAAGACCGCCTTGACCAGGCCCTTGACGAACAGCTCCTCGACGACCTCCTTGAAGGCCGGCAGCATCCCGGCGTGGTGGGCGGCGATACCGCGCTCCAGGCCTTCCAGCCATTCGAAGTAGCCGAGGACGTGCAGGTCCTCGTCGGGGATGGCGCGGGTGCGCTCCTCGACGATGGCGCGGACCCGGAGGCGTGCCTCGTCGGTGTTGAGCCGCAGCCCGGCGTGGAGGCACTGCTGGACAGCGGCCTCGCAGCCGGCCCGGCTGAAGATGAAGGTGATGGCGGGCAGCAGGCCCTCGGAGTCCAGCCGTTCGATGACCTCGGCGCGGCTGGGCGTCCAGACCCGGCTGCGGGCCCTGCGCTCCCGCTCGCGGTCGGCTTCCTTGCCGCGTTTGGCCCGCGGGTGGTAGCTGCGCTGGTTCTCCATCCGGGCGAGCCGTTCGAGGTCGGCGTTGACCTCGCGGCGGCCGCGGTTGCCGGTCGCCGCGGCCTTCTCCTCGAACAGGTCGTACATCCGGCGGCCGGCCAGCACGTGCTGCCACAGCGGGACCGGGCGGTGCTCGGAGACGATCACCTGGGTGTCGCCGCGTACGGTGTCCAGCCAGTCGCCGAATTCCTCGGCGTTGGAGACGGTCGCGGACAGCGAGACCAGGGTGACCGACGGCGGGAGGTGGATGATCACCTCTTCCCAGACCGCGCCCCGGAAGCGGTCGGACAGGTAGTGCACCTCGTCCATGACGACATAGCCGAGGCCGTCGAGCGCGGGCGAGCCGGCGTAGAGCATGTTGCGCAGCACTTCGGTGGTCATGACGATCACCGGTGCGTCGCCGTTGACGCTGTTGTCGCCGGTCAGCAGGCCGACCTTCTCGGCGCCGTACCGCTTGGCCAGGTCGTTGTACTTCTGGTTCGACAGGGCCTTGATGGGGGTGGTGTAGAAGCATTTGCGGCCCTCGGCGAGGGCGAGGTGGACGGCGAACTCGCCGACGATGGTCTTGCCCGAGCCGGTCGGGGCGGCGACCAGGACACCGCTGCCCGCCTCCAGCGCCTGGCAGGCCTCTATCTGGAACGGATCAAGGCCGAACTCGTACAGCTCGCGGAACTGGGCGAGTGCGGTCGCGTTCTCCGCGGCGCGGCGACGGCTGGCGGCGTAGCGCTCGGCTGGCGACATGTCTTCTGTCATCTCGCTCATGAGCCTACCCGGCAGCACCGACACACCGCGTGATCTTTCTTTCTTCGGGGCACTCTTGCCCGCGGTCCCCCGTGGCCCCCGGCCCCACGGCCCCACCACCCGGCGGCGCGCGCGGCCCGGCTCAGACCGCCCGGCTCAGACCAGCAGCCGCAGCGCCCCGGGCACGGTCTCGGCCAGCAGCGGCAGCGGGCCGACCCGCTCACCGTCGGCGTATCCGGTGACGCCCTCGGCGGCCAGCCGCACCCGGGCGGCGCGGTGCACGGTGACCACCGGGTGGCGCGGGTGGGAGCCGCTGTAGACCAGCGGGAAGACCCGCAGCAGGGTGCGGCGGGAGCACGGGCCGACCACGCAGATGTCGAAGAGGCCGTCGTCCATCTCGGCGTCGGCGCACATCCGCATGCCGCCGCCGTAGGAGGAGCCGTTGCCGACCGCTATCAAGGTGGCGTCCAGCTCGCGCTCGGGGGCGTCGTCGAACTGCACGCGGTAGCGGATGGGTCGCAGCGCGGCCAGTTCGGCGAGCATCGCCACGTCGTAGCGGAAGCGCCCGGTGGGCCAGCGCATCCGGTTGCCGCGGTCGTTGACCCGGGAGTCGAAGCCGGAGGCCAGGATGGTGCCGAACCAGCGGTGGCCGGTCCTGCCGAGGTCGAGCCGCCGGCTGCGGCCGTCCCGCAGCGCCGCGGCGATCGTGCTGCCCGCGGCGGCGGGGTCGCCGACCGGCAGTCCCGCGACCCGGGCGAAGTCGTTGCCGGTGCCGGCCGCGACGACGCCGAGGGGGGTTCCGGTGCCGGCGACCGCCTGGAGGGCGAGCGAGACCATTCCGTCGCCGCCGACCGCGACCAGGGCGGCGGTGCCGCCGTCCACGGCCTTGTGCGCCTGCGCCAGCGCGTCGGCGGCGTCGCTGCCGACGACCGTACGGACCGCGAGGCCTGCCGCGCGCAGGGCGTCAGCGGCGGGCGCGGCGGCGCGCGCGCCTCGGCCGCGGCCGGAGGTGGGGTTGACGAGAAGGGTGACGTCGCTGGTCACGGGCGTACGGCGTCAGGTCGCGTCGTCGTAGTCGTCGCCGCGCCCGTCGTCAAGGGAGGACTCGGCGTCGACCTGCTCGGGAATGTGGTCCAGGCTCGACGCCTGGTCCGGGTCGAGCCCGAAGTCCGGGTCGGCCGCGCGGCGGCGGGACCTGCGGGAGTCGTTGAAGAAGCAGACGCCCATCGCCATGAAGTACAGCAGCACGATCGGCGCGGCCAGCAGCGACATGGTCAGCGGGTCGCCGGTGGGTGTGGCGACGGCGGCGAAGACCGTGATGCCGACGACCATGCCGCGCCACCAGCCGAGCATGCGTTTGCCGCTGACGACGCCGGTGAAATTCAGCAGGACCAGCACCAGGGGCAGCTCGAAGGCGAGCCCGAAGACGATGATCATCCGGACGACGAGGTCGAGGAAGTCGTCCAGCGGCAGCAGGTTGGTGGTGTCGTCCGGCACGAAGCCGATCATGATCTTGGCGGTCTGCGGCAGGATCTCGTAAGCCAGCACCGCGCCGCCGAGGAAGAGCGGCACGCCCGCGCCGACGAAGCCCAGCGTGTAGCGCTTCTCGTTCTTGTGCAGGCCGGGAGCGAGGAAGCCCCACAGCTGGTAGAGCCAGACCGGGGACGCGCCGACCACACCGGCCATCAGCGAGACCTTGAGCGCGATCGAGAAGCCGCCCATCAGCCCGCTGACCGTCATCTGGGCGCAGGCCTGGCTGTCCTTGTCGGCCGCCGACTTGCCGTCGAGGCACTGCACGTCATCGGGGATCCGCTGCTGGAGCAGGTGGATGATGTGCTTGTAGAAGAACGCTGCCACGATGGTGATGACGATGATCGCCAGCACCGACTTGAACAGCCGGTTGCGCAGCTCACGCAGGTGGTCCGCGAGCGGCATCCGCCCCTCGGGGTCCTTCTCCTGCTTGCGGGCAGTCTTGAGCACCCACGTCCTCGTCTCGTGCGGGCAGCCGTCGGCGGCGTGTCTCGGCCTGGTCGTTCACCTGGGGCCCGGGTACCGGCGGGCCGCCGGTACCTGGCGGCCGGTCAGCCGGTGGTCGTGGTGCGGTCCTGCTCGGTGACCGGGCGGGCGCTCGCGGTGTCGCCGGGGGCGGCCTGGATCGTACGGGCCGGCGCCTGCTCCTGCGCGGCGGTGCCGGGCTGGGCCGGGGGCGTCGGGTCGTCGCTCTTCATCGCCTTGGCCTCGCTCTTGAGGATGCGGGCCGACTTGCCGAGCGACCTGGCCATGTCGGGCAGCTTCTTGGCGCCGAAGAGCAGGATGACGACGAGAAGGATCAGGACGAGCTCAAGGGGCTTGAGGTTGCCGAGCATGATGGGTCTACCTTCTCACCGGGGGGCGGCGTGGTCCGTGCGGTACGTCTGCGGCGACCGGTGGTCGGACGTCTCCGGCCGTCGCCTACGCATGTGATCGTAGCGTGCGCCGGTGAACGCCGGTGTATACGCCGGATTCCACCGGGTTGCGGCCCCGCCGCGGTCCGCTCGGGATAGTGCCGGGTCGCCGGGTCAGCCTACCTTCACCTGCCGTCGGGCGGCAGGTTCAGCGGCGGGTGATCTCGCCGGCCCGCTTCGCGACGGGTTCCGCGGCCCGCTGGAGCCGGTCGCTCGCGACGGTCAGCGCCTCGGTGCTGACCGCCACCTGGGCGGCCAGTCCGCTCACCGCGGCGAAGACCCGGGCGGTGAAGACCGCGAGCACCATCAGACCCGCTGCCGCCAGGCCGACGCTGAGAAAGAGCCACCACATGGTCCGGCAGCCTACCGCTGCAGCCGCATCGTACGGACACCGCCGACGGTGAGCAGTTCCACTATCCGCTCACCGGCCGGTTTGCGGACCGCCGTGCCGCACTCGGGGCAGGTGAAGGAGTAGAAGGTGGTCTTCGCGCTGCCGCCGATGGCCAGCAGCAGATGGTCCGCGCCCAGCTCGAAGCTGGTCCTGCAGTGCGGGCAGCCGGCCCGGAAGACGGCCGGGCCCGCGGCGGGCGGTGGACAGGTCGCCGTCATCGTCGGTCCTTCACTCCCCATAGCCGGCCATCGCGAGTACGGCCGCGTCGCGCGCGTCGCCGGCCAGCGCGGCGGGCGACACGATCCGGCCGTCCCGGCCCAGCCGCAGCGCCAGCCGGCGCAGCGAGCCGGGGTCGGGGGTGCGCAGGGTGATCCGCAGGCCCCCGTCCGGCAGCTCCTCCGCACTGTCGTGCGGATAGTACTCGGCGACCCAGCGCCCGCCGGGACCCACCTCGATGACCACCTCGGGGTCGTCGCCAGCGGGCTGCACCAGCCCCTGCGACAGGTCGCGCGGCTCGATGCGCGGCGGGTCGGACGGCTCGTCGAGCAGCCGGATCTCGGCGACCCGGTCCAGCCGGAAGGTCCGCCTGTCCTCCGAGAGCCGGCACCAGCCCTCGACGTAGGTGTGGCCGACCGCGAACAGCCGGATCGGGTCCACCTCGCGCTCGGTCAGCGCGTCGCGGGCCGGCGAGTAGTAGCGCATCCACAGCCGGCGCCGCTCGGTCAGCGCCCGGTCCACAGTCGCGAAGACACTGCCCTCGGACTCGAAGGTCACCGACAGCTGCGCGCTGCCGCCGGCCGCCTCGCCCGCCGCGGCCTCCAGCTTGGCGCCGGCCCGCAGCAGCGCCTGCCGGTCGCTGTCCCGCAGCCCCGGCAGATTCGCCACCGCGCGGGCGGCGACCAGCAGCGCGGTGGCCTCGTCGGCGGCCAGCCGCAGCGGCTGGGCCACGTCGTCGGCGGTGCCCGGGTTGTGCCACCAGATGCGCTCGCCGTCGGTGTCGATGTCCAGCAGGTCGCCGCCGCGGAAGCTGGTGCCGCACAACGGCAGCACATTGAGGTCGCCGATCAGCTCGGCCTCGGTGACCCCGAAGGCCCGCGCGACCTCGCTGACCCGGGCGCCGGGCCGCTCGCGCAGATAGGTGACCAGCGACAGCATCCTGCGGGTCTGGTCGATCGCGTTGCTCATCCGGTGTCCCGCCTGCCGTCCTGCCCGCCCATACGGTCCGCTCCCCCGCTCATCGCCGCCACCCGCTCAGCCCTTGGCCACCGCGCGCAGCCGCTCCAGCACCTCGGTACGCAGCTCGTCGGGTGCCAGCACGACGACGTCGGGGCCGAATTCGGCGAGCCAGGCGTCGAGCCCGTGCCCGTAGGGCACCTCCAGCTCGTCCCAGTCGGCGTCGACCGGGGTGGTGTCCACCGCCCTGGCCCGCAGCGGGTAGCCGCTGTCGCGGCGCAGCCGGATCGTGGCGGTGGTGGTAGCGCCCTCGCCGGCCCAGCGCGCGACGGTCTCCCGTACGTCCACATGCGCCGGCACCTCGACGGTGAAGGCGCCGCGCGCCTTGACCTTCCCGCTGATCCGGGACAGCCGGAAGACCCGGACGGCGCCGCGGTCCCGGTCGTGGCCGGCCAGATACCAGTGGCCGCGCCAGCACTCCAGCGCCCACGGCTCGACCTGCCGCGGCTCGGGGCGCACCGCGTTGGCCTTGCGGTAGTCGAAGGTCACGACCCGCCGCTCGCGGGTGGCGAGCATCAGCGCCTCGAAGGCCGGCTCGGGGGTGGGGATCCGCGGCTCCAGCGCGCTGTGGGTGTCCTCGTACGGCACCCCGGCCGCCCGCAGCTTCTGCAGCGCGCCGCTGGCCGCCTCGGCGAGCCTGGCCTGCTGCCAGACCTTCGCGGCCAGCGCGAGGGCGGCGGCCTCCTCGGGGTCCAGCGCGATGTCGGGCAGCCGGTTGCGGTCGCGGCGGGCGAGATAGCCGAACTCGCCGTCCAGATTCTCCACGGTGTCGATGACCAGGCCCAGCTCGCGCAGGTCGTCCTTGTCCCGCTCGAACATCCGGTTGAAGGAGTCGTCCGAGGTGACCTCGTGGTAGGCCTCGATGGACGCGCGCAGCTCGCGCTTGCTCACCGGACGCCGGGTGTTCATCAGGCACAGCGCCAAGTTCATCAGCCGCTCAGCCTTGGCAATCGCCATCCCGCACCCTTCGTTTCGGCCCTGATCGCTGACCGTACCGCTCCCGGCTGCCAGCACAAAAGCCGAGGAGCCCCGGCCGCGAGGCCGGGGCTCCCCTGCGGCTCACCGGGTGCGCGGGCCGACGGGCGCGCCGCCGTTCCCGGACGCCCGGCGGCGGCCGGGAACGGTCAGACGGCGACCAGGTCGCAGACGAAGATCAGCGTCTCGCCCGGCTTGATGGAGGCGCCGGCGCCGCGGTCGCCGTAGGCGAGGCGGGCCGGGATGGTCAGCTGGCGGCGCCCGCCGACCTTCATGCCCTGCACACCCTGGTCCCAGCCGGCGATGACCTGGCCGATGCCCAGCTGGAACTGCAGCGGCGCGCCGCGGTTCCAGCTCGCGTCGAACTCCTCGCCTGAGGAGAAGGCCACGCCGACGTAGTGGACGGAGACGGTGTCCCCGGCCTTGGCGACCGGCCCGTCGCCCTCCCAGATGTCCTTGATCTCCAGGTCGGCCGGCGGCTCGCCGCCCGGGAAGTCGATCTCGGGCTTCTCGATGCTCACTTCGATGCTCCTTGTGCGGTTGCGTGCAACCGGGACAGTCTTACAGAGTCGCGATGATGTCCACCGAGAAGACCAGCGTGGCGTTGGCCGGGACGGGTCCGTTGGCCTGGTCCTTGTAGGCCAGGGCGGGCGGGGTCACCAGCATCACGCGGCTGCCGACCTTCTTGCCGGTCAGGCCCTGCGTCCAGCCGGGGATGACGCTGGACAGCGGGAAGTCGGTGAGCTGGTTGCGCGAGTAGCTGGAGTCGAACTCCTTGCCCCCGTCCCACAGCACGCCCTTGTACTGCACCAGCAGGGTGTCGGTGGCCTTGACGACGGCGCCGTCGCCCTCCAGGACGTAGTTGGACACCAGCTTGGTGGGCGCCTTGCCCTTGGGCAGGGTGATGGACGGGGCCTTGCCGTCGGTGTTGGTGCCGACCTTCGGCAGGCTCGCGTCGGTCTGCGGCACGACCGTGCCCTTGGCGGACTCCTTGCCGGTGTAGACCTTGAGCACGTCGACCACGAAGACCAGTGTGTCGGTGCCCTTGATGCCGGCGTCCGGGTTGCCCGAGGTGCCGTAGCCGAGGGCCGGCGGGACGGCCAGCTCGATCCGGCTGTCGGCCTTGGCGCCGATCAGTCCCCGGTCCCAGCCGGGGATGACCTTCTGCACACCGATCTGGGTGGTGTAGGGGTGCTTGCCGAAGGAGGTGTCGAACTGCTTGGCGGTGTCCCACACCTGGCCGAGGTAATTCACCTGAACGTAGTCACCCGAGGCGACCGCTGTGCCCTTGCCGGGGATCACGGTCTTGACCGCGAGGTCGGCGGACGGCTTGCCGGTGCCCTTGGCCACGGTCGGCTTGGTGTTGAAGGCGGTGCCCTTGGTGATCGCGGGGACCGGGCCGTCCACGATCTTGGGGGTGGGCGTGGCGCTCGGGGACGCGCTCGGGGACGCGCTCGGCGAGTCCGAGGCCGTGGGCGATTTGGAGGCCGCTGAATCGCTCTTCTTGGTGTCCTTGCCGCATCCGGCGGCGGTGAGCATGAGCGCGGGCACGGCGAGCAATGCGGAGCGTCGGCGCACGGATTCCCTCGGTTCGGGTCGGAGGTGGGGGCGGAGTGTCTTGATACCGCCCCACACCCTACGGCGTGCCGCAGGCCCCGTACGAGTTCCGTACGGGGCCTGTGGGTGCGCTGTGACGCCCGGGCTACATCCCGGCGATCAGCTTCTCCACCCGGTCGTCGACCGATCGGAAGGGGTCCTTGCACAGCACGGTGCGCTGCGCCTGGTCATTGAGCTTGAGGTGCACCCAGTCGACGGTGAAGTCCCGGCGCTGCTCCTGGGCACGGCGGATGAAGTCGCCGCGCAGCCGGGCCCTGGTGGTCTGCGGGGGCACGGACTTGGCCTCGAAGATCTTGAGGTCGTTGCAGATCCTGGCCGCCTGGCCCTTGCGTTCCAGCAGGTAGTACAGGCCGCGGCGGCGGTGGATGTCGTGGTAGGCGAGGTCTATCTGGGCGACCCGGGGGTGCGACATGGTGATGTTGTCGCGGTTCCGGTAGCGCTCGATGAGCTGGTACTTCATCACCCAGTCGATCTCGGTGCCGATCCTGGACAGGTCGCCGCTGCCGATCGACTCCAGGGTGCGGCCCCACAGTTCGAGCACCTGCTCGATGACGCCGCTGCGGATGCCGCGGCGCTCGCAGAATTCGACGGCCTTGGAGTAGTACTCCTGCTGGATGTCCAGCGCGGACGCCTCCCTGCCCGAGGCGAGCCGGACCTTGCGGCGGCCTGTGATGTCGTGGCTGACCTCGCGGATCGCCCTGATCGGGTTCTCCAGGGTCAGGTCGCGCATCACGGTGCCGGCCTCGATCATCCGCAGCACCAGGTCGGTGGCGCCGACCTTGAGCAGCATCGTGGTCTCGGACATGTTGGAGTCGCCGACGATGACGTGCAGCCTGCGGTAGCGCTCGGCGTCGGCGTGCGGCTCGTCCCTGGTGTTGATGATCGGCCGGGAGCGGGTGGTGGCCGAGCTGACGCCCTCCCAGATGTGCTCGGCGCGCTGGCTCACGCAGAAGACGGCTCCGCGCGGGGTCTGCAGCACCTTGCCCGCGCCGCACAGCAGCTGCCGGGTGACGAGGAAGGGAATCAGGATGTCGGCGAGCCGGGAGAATTCCCCGTGCCTGGCGACCAGGTAATTCTCGTGGCATCCGTAGGAGTTGCCGGCCGAGTCGGTGTTGTTCTTGAACAGGTACACATCCCCGGCGATGCCCTCTTCGTGCAGCCGGCGTTCCGCGTCGACCAGAAGGCCTTCGAGGATGCGTTCACCGGCCTTGTCGTGCGTGACCAGTTCGGTGACGTTGTCGCACTCCGGAGTGGCGTACTCCGGGTGCGAGCCGACGTCGAGATAGAGACGGGCGCCATTGCGGAGGAAAACATTGCTGCTCCGACCCCATGACACGACACGGCGGAAGAGGTACCGCGCCACCTCGTCAGGGGACAGACGCCGCTGTCCCCTGAACGTGCATGTGACGCCGTACTCGTTCTCCAGCCCGAAAATGCGGCGGTCCATGTCTGAACATTACGCCTGATGCGTGGAGCTGAAACGGGGTTCGACGGCACGGTTTGGATCTTTTTCCTGCCGGGTTTCGAGGTTTGACGGCGTCAGGAATCGGCCGGTCGCGAGCAGTACGGCCGTGGCGACGACCGCGCCGCCGCCCGCCACGCCGAATCCGGCGGCAGCTCCGCCGTGCTGCGCGGCCACTCCCGCGGCCGCGGTGCCCAGGGCCGCGCCGACGCCGACGGAGGTCACCACCCAGGAGAAGGCCTCGGTCACCGTGCCGGCCGGGGCGTTCCGGTCGACCACCAGGAAGCCGCAGGCCAGGGCAGGTGCCAGGAAGAGCCCCGACAGGGCGGCGAGCGGCAGCATCCAGGGCACGCCGGGGACCAGCATCAGCGGCGGGTAGCAGACCGCGAGCGCCACGCTCAGCGCCCGCAACCGCCGCTCCGGCGCGCCCGGCCAGGACCTGGCGCCGTAGGCCAGGCCGCCGGCCAGCGCGCCCACCCCGTTGGCGGCCAGGACGTACGCGGCCACCGGTCCGCCGCCGTGCGCGTCGCCGTACGCCACGGCGGCCAGCGAGATCGCGCCCAGGGCGATGCCGAGGAAGAAGAACGCGCCGAGCAGCACGGCCAGGCCCACCGAGCGCAGCGCGCCGAGCCAGTGCGCCGCGCGCTCCTCGGCCCGCCAGCGGCGGGAGGGCGCCGCGGTGACCACCACGAGCGTGCCGGCCACCCCGAGCAGCCCGGTGACCACCACGGCCGCCGCCTGGGAGGCGGTCGCGACAATCAGCGTCACCAGCAGCGGGCCGAGCGTGAACAGCACCTCCTGGGCGGCGGCGTCCAGCGCGTACGCCCGCTGCACCCGGTCCTCGGCCCCCAGCACGTCGGGCCACAGCGCCCGCAGCCCGCCCTCCAGGGGCGGGGTGGCCATCCCGGCCAGGACGACCGCCGCGGTCGCCAGCGGCAGCGGCCCGGGGCCCGTGGCGGCGAGCAGCGCGAAGCCGGCCGCGGACAGCAGGGCGGCGCCCGCCATCACCCGCGGCTGGCCGCGCCGGTCCACCGCCCGGCCGAGCAGCGGCTGCCCGACGGCGACGGAGCAGCCGTAGACCGCGGACAGCGCGCCGGCCAGCCCGTAGCCCGCGCCCTGCGAGCGCAGGAAGAGCACGATGGCGAGCGCGGCCATGGCGTTGGGCAGCCGCCCCAGCAGGGTGCCGCCCAGCAGCCGGGCGGCGTGGGGCGTTCGCAGCAGGTCCGCATAACCGGTGGCCATGCCGCCCCTTCCCTCGGTTGGTGTTACGTATAACGTCTGGTCGAATACGTACCATGGCGGTGCCTGCGGGGTCCACCCGCGGGCATGGGAAGACGGCGCTGGAAGGCGGCACAGGGTGCACGACGCCGACACGGGCCCGCCGTCCGCACGCCGGGGGGCGCCCGGCGTGCGGCCCACCTCGCGGGACGTCGCACGCGCCGCCGGGGTGTCGCAGGCGACGGTGTCGCTGGTGCTCGGCGGGAAGTGGCACGGGCGGGTCTCCGAGCGGACCGCGCAGACGGTGCGCGCGGCGGCCGGCGACCTCGGCTACCGGCCGAACCTGGCCGCGCGCAGCCTGCGGCTCGGCGCGACCAGGACGGCGCTGCTCGTCGTCCCCGCGCTCACCCACGAATACTTCGCCCGGGTCTACACCGGCGCCGCCCGGGTCGCCGACGAGCACGGCTTCGGGGTCGTGCTCTACCCCTCGCCGGCCGGCGTCGGACCGGCCCGCGACCCCTTCGGCTCGGCGCGGGCCGCGATCGACGGCGTCATCGCCTCGTCCATGGCGGCCGACGCGCTCTCCGGCATCGGCGACGGCGGGCTGCCGCTGGTGATGCTCGACAGCGACCCCGACGTGCCCGGCGGGCCGCCCACGGTCAACCTCGCCGTCGCGGACGGCATGCGCCAGATCGCCCGGCACCTGCTGGGCCTCGGGCACCGGCGCATCGCGCACATCGCGGCGGATGTGGACACGTGGACCTTCCGGGTCCGCACCGAGGTGGTCGACACCGAGCTGGCCGCGGCCGGGCTGCCGCCCGCGGCTCGGCAGCGGTCCGGGCTCGACGTGGCCACGGCCAGGGACGCGGCGGTGCGCGCCCTGAGCGCGCCTGGGCCGCGGCCGACCGCACTGCTGTGCGACGGCGACATCATCGCCGCCGGGGCGTGCAAGGGCGCTCGGGCGCTGGGCCTGCGGGTGCCGGATGACGTGTCCGTCTCCGGGTTCGACGATCTGTCGCTGGCGTCGGCGCTCGATCCTGAGCTGACGACGGTTCGGCTGCCCGCCGAAGCCATCGGGGAGCGGGGGATGGGGGCGCTGCTCGACCTTCTTGCGGGGCGGCCCGCGCCGGCGGTCGAGCTGCCGCTCACGCTTCTGGCCCGTGCGTCCACGGCTCCGCCGCCGTGAACTGTCCGTGGCCTTGCGCGTGCGCTACGTGCGTGTCCGCCGCGCCGTCGTGGCCGGGCGCGCGGTTCCCCCCGCCCTTCAAAGGCTGCCCCCTTGCGGTGGCCTTCGCGCGTGCGGTGCGATCCGGCTGGGCGCGCGGTTCCCCGCGTCCCTGGGGGCTTGCCCTCTGTGGTGGAGGCCCAGAGGGGTGGGGGAACCGCGCGCGCAACCAGAACGGCGGGAAATGAAGCGACGCCACCGGACGTGGCAATCGCTCAGGGGTGCCGGGACAGGGCGCGGGCCGCAGGGGCGGGGGCACCCGGGGGGAAGTTACTCCTCCTCGTCCGAGGGCTCGTCGGTCTTGGTCGTCGCCGCGCTCTCCGCGTCGAGCAGCCGCGCGAGCTGCCTGCCCAGGATCCGCTTGAACTTCCGCTGCTGCGGCCTCGTGCGGTCCAGGACCGCGACCTCCAGCTGCTCGGCCGTCAGCTGACGGTCACTGCCGTTGTTGTCCCGGCCGAGCGACTCCACCGCCAGCGCCAGCGCCTCCGCCAGCGTCATGCCGTCCCGGTGCCGCTGGTCGAGGTAGCTGCCGATCTGGTCGGAATTGCCGCCGACGGCGACCGCTCCGTGCTCGTCCACGATGGAGCCGTCGTGCGGCAGCCGGTAGATCTGGTCGTCCTCGGGGGCCGAGCCCACCTCGGCGACGATCAGCTCCACCTCGTACGGCTTCTCGCCGACGCTGGAGAAGATCGTGCCCAGCGTCTGCGCGTAGACGTTGGCGAGCCCGCGGGCCGTCACATCGTCGCGGTCGTAGGTGTATCCGCGCAGGTCGGCGTAGCGCACCCCGCCGATCCGCAGGTTCTCGAACTCGTTGTACTTGCCGACCGCCGCGAAGGCGATCCGGTCGTAGATCTCGCTGACCTTGTGCAGCGCGCGGGACGGGTTCTCGGCGACGAAGACGATGCCGTCGGTGTACTGGAGCACGACGACGCTGCGGCCACGCGCGATGCCCTTGCGGGCGTATTCGGCGCGGTCCGCCATGGCCTGCTGGGGTGAGACATAAAAGGGCGTGGACACCGGCTAACCGTGCCTTTCTGCAGTCGGCGCTGGGACAGTGCGGAGGTGGGTCGGCTGACCGTCGGTCACAGCACCTGGGCCTGCGGCCCGTCGGGACGCTCGAGACGGGCGTCGATCACCTCGCGGGCGATCTCGGAGACCTCGGCGTCCGGCAGCCGGCGGAAGCCGTCCTCCGTCATCACGGTGATGAGCGGGAAGACCCGCCGGGCCAGGTCGGGGCCGCCGGTGGCCGAGTCCTCGTCCGCCGCGTCGTAGAGGGCCTGGATGACGGCGGTGGCCAGCTGCCTTTCCGTCAGGTCCTTGCGGTAGAGCTTCTTCAGGGCGCTGCGGGCGTAGACGGAGCCGGAGCCGGTGGCGGCGAAGCCGGTTTCCTCGCTGCGACCGCCGGTCACGTCGTAGGAGAAGATCCGGCCCTTCTCGCGGTCGGTGTCGTAGCCGGCGAAGATCGGGACGACGGCGAGGCCCTGCAGGGCCATGCCGAGGTTGCCCCGGATCATCGTGGACAGCCGGTTCGCCTTGCCCTCCAGGGACAGGGTGGCGCCCTCGATCTTCTCGTAGTGCTCCAGCTCCAGCTGGAACAGCTTGACCATCTCGACGGCCAGGCCCGCGGTGCCGGCGATGCCGACCGCGGAGTATTCGTCGGCGGGGAAGACCTTCTCCATGTCGCGCTGTGCGATGACGTTGCCCATCGTGGCGCGCCGGTCGCCGGCCAGGATGACGCCGCCGTCGAAGGTCGCGGACACGATCGTGGTCCCGTGCGGCAGTTCGACGGCGCCCTTGAGCGGCGGCAGCGTCCGGTTGCCCGGCAGCAGGCCTGGCGAGTGCTCGCCGAGGAAGTCGAGGAACGACGACGAGCCGGGCGTCAGGAAGGCGGCCGGCAGACGCCCGGTGCTGCGAGAGTTGGCTTCCACGCGATTCCTTCCACACGATCTTGAGGTCGTAACGGACCCTACCCGCCGGTCCGGAAATCCATCCGCCCCGCGGACCGGAGAACGGCCGCGGGGCGGGGTGAGAGCGGCTACTGGCCGCCCTTCTGGACGAAGGACCTGACGAAGTCCTCGGCGTTCTCTTCCAGGACGTCGTCGATCTCGTCGAGGACGGAGTCCACGTCGTCCGAGAGCTTCTCGTGGCGTTCCTTGAGGTCGTCTGAGGTCTGGGCGTCCTGCTGGACCTCCTCGGCCTCGTCCGTGGAACGCGTCGCCTTCTGCTGTCCGCCGTCGGTGTCCTTGGTTGCCATGTCCCTCACCCCGCTCGGTTGCGTGTCCTGCAAGATCAGACCCTACAAGCAGGGCCCGTCCCCGGCTCTCGAATACGTGAACGTCCGAGTGCTACCCCGTTGATTCCCGGTTCTGACCCGTTTCAGCCGCCGGACAGGATGCGAACCAGGTCCTCGGCCGTACGGCAGCGGTCCAGCAGCTCCTTGACGTGGTTGCGGGTGCCGCGCAGCGGTTCGAGGGTGGGCACCCGTTGCAGTGAGTCGCGGCCCGGCAGGTCGAAGATCACCGAGTCCCAGGAGGCGGCGGCGACGTCGTCCGCGTACTGCTCCAGACAGCGGCCGCGGAAGTACGCCCTGGTGTCCTCAGGGGGCTTGGTGGCGGCCCTGACGGTCTCCGGCTCGTCCAGCAGCCGCTGGATGCGGCCCCGGGCCACCAGGCGGTTGTAGAGCCCCTTGTCGGGCCGCACATCGGCGTACTGCAGGTCGACCAGCTGGAGCCTGGCCGCGTCCCAGCCCAGATTGTCGCGGCGCCGGTAGCCCTCCAGGACCTCCAGCTTGGCGACCCAGTCCAATTCGCCCGACAGGCTCATCGGGTCGCTCTCCAGCCGGTTGAGCACGTCCTCCCAGCGGACCAGCACGTCCTTGGTCTGCGGGTCCGCGTCGGAGCCGTAGCGCTCCTCGGTGTATTTGCGGGCCAGCTCGAAATACTCCATCTGGAGCTGTACCGCCGTCAGAGTGCGTCCGTTACGCAGGGTGACCAGCCGTCGCAGGCCGGGGTCGTGTGAGACGTCGTGCAGGGTGCGGACCGGCTGGTCCACGGCCAGGTCCACCTTGATGAAGCCGTCCTCGATCATCGACAGCACCAGGGCGGTGGTGCCGAGCTTGAGGTAGGTGGAGATCTCCGAGAGGTTGGCGTCGCCGATGATCACATGCAGCCGGCGGTACTTCTCGGCGTCGGAGTGCGGCTCGTCGCGGGTGTTGATGATGGGGCGCTTGAGGGTGGTCTCCAGGCCGACCTCGACCTCGAAGTAGTCCGCGCGCTGGCTGAGCTGGAAGCCGTGCTCGCGGCCGTCCTGGCCGATGCCGACCCGGCCGGCGCCGGTGACCACCTGCCGGGAGACGAAGAACGGCGTGAGGTGCCTGACGATGTCGGAGAACGGCGTCTCGCGCTTCATCAGGTAGTTCTCGTGGGTGCCGTAGGAGGCGCCCTTGTTGTCGGTGTTGTTCTTGTACAGGTGGATCGGCTGGGCGCCGGGCAGCTGTGCGGCGCGCAGCGCCGCTTCGGCCATGATCCGCTCGCCGGCCTTGTCCCACAGCACCGCGTCCCGCGGATTGGTGATCTCCGGCGAGGAGTATTCGGGGTGGGCGTGGTCCACGTAGAGCCGGGCGCCGTTGGTGAGGATCACATTGGCCAGGCCGATGTCCTCGTCGGTGAGCTGGGTGGAGTCCGCCGTGTCCCGTGCGAGATCGAAGCCGCGGGCGTCCCGCAGCGGGTTCTCCTCCTCGAAGTCCCAGCGGGCTCGGCGCGCCCGGTGCATCGCCGCCGCGTAGGCGTTGACGATCTGGGACGAGGTGAGCATGGCATTGGCGTTCGGGTGGCCGGGGACGGAGATCCCGTACTCCGTCTCGATGCCCATTACTCGCCGTACGGTCATGCGGCCCTCCTTGCCCGGCTCCGGCCCGTGCGGGCCGGAAAACACACCGGCTGCGGGTACCCGCTGTCGGGACCCGCAGCCGGAGGGTAGTGCTTACAGATACTGTCCGGTGTTTGCCACCGTGTCGATGGAGCGTCCCGTGTCGGCACCCTGCTTTCCGGTCACCAGGGTGCGGATGAAGACGATCCGCTCGCCCTTCTTTCCGGAGATACGGGCCCAGTCGTCGGGGTTGGTGGTGTTGGGCAGGTCCTCGTTCTCCTTGAACTCGTCGACACATGCCGCGAGCAGGTGGGAGACGCGCATGCCGCGCTGGTCGTGGTCCAGGAAGGCCTTGATCGCCATTTTCTTGGCCCGGTCCACGATGTTCTGGATCATCGCTCCTGAGTTGAAGTCCTTGAAGTACAGGACCTCCTTGTCACCGTTGGCGTAGGTGACCTCGAGGAAGCGGTTCTCCTCGGTCTCGGAGTACATCCGCTCGACCACGGACTGGATCATGGCGTCCACGGTGGCCGCCTTCGACCCGCCGTGCTCGGCGAGGTCCTCGCCGTGCAGCGGGAGGGTGGCGACCAGGTACTTCGAGAAGATGTCCTTGGCCGCCTCGGCGTCGGGACGCTCGATCTTGATCTTGACGTCCAGCCGGCCGGGCCGCAGGATCGCCGGGTCGATCATGTCCTCGCGGTTGGAGGCGCCGATCACGATGACGTTCTCCAGGCCTTCCACACCGTCGATCTCGGCGAGCAGCTGCGGGACGATGGTGTTCTCCACGTCCGAGCTGACGCCGCTGCCGCGGGTGCGGAAGAGCGATTCCATCTCGTCGAAGAAGACGATGACGGGGGTGCCCTCGCTCGCCTTCTCCCGCGCACGCTGGAAGACCAGGCGGATCTGCCGCTCGGTCTCGCCGACGTACTTGTTCAGCAGCTCGGGGCCCTTGATGTTCAGGAAGTAGCTCTTGCCCTGCGGCTGCCCGGTGACCTCGGCGACCTTCTTGGCCAGCGAGTTGGCGACCGCCTTGGCGATGAGCGTCTTGCCGCATCCGGGCGGGCCGTAGAGCAGCACACCCTTCGGCGGACGCAGTTCGTACTCCTTGAACAGGTCGGCGTGCAGATAGGGCAGCTCCACGGCGTCGCGGATCTGCTCGATCTGATTGCCCAGGCCGCCGATCTGGCGGTAGTCGATGTCGGGGACCTCCTCGAGGACCAGCTCCTCGACCTCGCTCTTCGGCACCCGTTCGTAGACGTAGCCGGAGCGGGGTTCGAGCAGCAGGGCGTCGCCGGTGCGCAGGCTGCCGTCGAGCAGCGGTTCCGCCAGGCGTACCACCCGCTCCTCGTCGGTGTGCCCGATCACCAGGGCGCGCTCGCCGTCCTCCAGGATCTCCTTGAGGGTGACGATGTCGCCGACCCTCTCGAAGGCCATCGCCTCGACCACGTTGAGCGCTTCGTTGAGCATCAGCTCCTGTCCGCGCCTGAGCTCGCCGAGGTCGACCGAAGGGCTGACGTTCACCCTGAGCTTGCGCCCGCCGGTGAAGATGTCGGCCGTGCCGTCCTCGTTGGCCTGCAGGAAGACGCCGAAGCCCGCCGGTGGCTGCGCGAGCCGGTCGACCTCCTCCTTGAGGGCCACTATCTGGTCGCGGGCCTCGCGGAGTGTGCTGGCCAGCCGTTCGTTCTGCGCGGACACGCCGGACAGATTGGTCTGCAGTTCGACGATCCGCTCTTCGAGAATCCTCGTGTGACGCGGAGAGTCGGCGAGCTTGCGTCGCAGGACGGCGATCTCCTGCTCAAGAAAGGCGACCTGGCTCATGGGGTCTTCCGAACCACGAGCGGGTCGGCCGCCACGGTTGATGTCGTCGTCGTGGGCCGCCACGGTCCTCACCTCCTCCAAGGGGAGCTGGACGTTTCCAGACCCTACCTGGGCCGGTGGGGGTTGAAACCCCTAGATCACAAAGACGATCGCGGTGTGTCCGATCTTCACCCTTGCGTACGTCCCTCCGCCACTGGGATACCCACCGAGCGCGCCCGGAAAGCCGCCGGTTGTATCGTCGATTCGGTCAACAGCCGGACAGGGCGGTTGCTTCCCGAACGACCAACGGCAGGGATGAGTTTCCGTGAGCAACGAGACGGCCGAAGGACTTGAGGTCTGGATCGATCAGGACCTGTGCACGGGCGACGGTATCTGCGTGCAGTACGCGCCGGAGGTGTTCGAGCTGGACATCGACGGTCTCGCCTATGTGAAGGGCGAGGGCGACGAGCTGCTGCAGGCCCCCGGCGCGACCGTACCGGTACCGGTGGCTCTGCTGCGGGATGTGGTGGACTCGGCCAAGGAGTGCCCGGGCGACTGCATCCATGTGCGCCGGAGCGCGGACCGCGTCGAGGTCTACGGCCCCGACGCGGAGTGAGCGGAGTGAGCAGGCGCGGCGGCGCCCGCCCGGCCGGTCAGACGGTGTTGGCGGCGGGGCCCGGAAGGGCCACGTAGCGGCCGTCGCGCCATTCCCAGGAGTAGCCGCGGCTCATATCGGGGCAGCACTGCGGGACGCTGTCCGAGGAGAAGCCCAGCACGGTGGCCCTGACCGTGCGGCCCTCCAGCCGGAAGTCGCTGATCTGCCGGTTGTCCTGGGGATTGACCAGCGTCACGGCGATCCGCGGGGCGCCGCCCGCGGCCTCGGGCGCGGACAGGACGTAGACGCCGCTGGGCGGGGTGCCGGTCTCGGAGTGGCAGCGCACCACCACGGCGGTCTCGGGGCGGCCGTCGCCGTCGAGGTCGCCCGAGACCTTGCTGATCACATCGGTTTTCGCCCCGTTCGCGCAGGTCAGCGGGTAGCTGGCGGCGGCAGGGTCGGGGGCGGCGACCGGCGTGGCGGGCGGTCTGCGGTCGGCGGCGGACTTGCCGGGCGAGGCGTCGGCGGGCTGGACCAGGGCTATCGCGGCCACTACGGCGCCGAGAGCGGCGGCCGTACTGATCCAGTGGACGCCGCGGCTGCGGGTGTGCGGAAGGTCCTGGCCTGCGGACGGCTGCACTCGCCTGTCTCCTGGGGTCGTTCGGCGGGGGTGGCCAGCATGGTGCCATACGTCACACCGGAGCGGAACGCCGGGGGCCGCGGTGACGCGGGTGATCCTCCGCGGAGCGCTTTCCTCGCCATCCTTGCGGCATATGTACCGCTTTGACAGGGCGTGAAAAGCCGCCCCGGGGGGGGGGGGGGGGGCCCCCCACCCCCCCCCCCCCCCCCCCCCGGCCCCCCAACCCCCCCNCCCCCCCCCCCCCCCCCCCCCCCCCCCCCCCCCCCCCCCCCCCCCCCCCCCCCCCCCCCCCCCCCCCCGCGGCGAAGTTGGCCGAAACTGCCTACCGCGGAAGCGGGCTCAGCGGTCGGCGGCGGAGCCGCTCGCGCTGCCGGGCCCGGTGTAGTCCTCGCCGTAGGCGCCCTTCGCGGGCCGGCGGCGGCGCAGCGGCGGTTCGACGCCGTCGGCGAGCCGGCGGGCGGTCAGCAGGAAGCCGGTGTGGCCGATCATCCGGTGATCGGGCCGGACCGCCAGGCCCTCGACGTGCCAGGTGCGGACCATGGTCTCCCAGGCGGCCGGCTCGTTGAAGCTGCCGTGCTCCCTGATCGCCTCGACGGTACGCGCCAGCTGCGTCGTGGTGGCCACGTAGGCGCACAGGATGCCGCCGGGCACCAAGGCCTTGGAGACCGGCTCCAGGCACTCCCAGGGGGCCAGCATGTCGAGGATGACGCGGTCCACGTCGGTGTCCGACAGGTGGTCCTGGAGGTCACCGACGGTGAGCTGCCAGGCCGGGTGCGGGCCGCCGAAGTAGCGCTCCACGTTCTGGGTGGCGATCTCGGCGAAGTCCGCGCGGCGCTCGTAGCTGTGCAGCATCCCGTGGTCGCCGATCGCCCGCAGCAGGAAGCTGCTCAGCGACCCCGACCCCACGCCGGCCTCGACCACGCGGGCGCCGGCGAAGATGTCGGCCATCGCCAGGATCTGCCCCGCGTCCTTGGGGTAGACCACGGCGGCCCCGCGGGGCATGGACAGGACGTAGTCGGGGAGCAGCGGGCGCAGCGCGAGATAGGCGACGTTTCCCGTGGTTCGGACCACGCTGCCCTCGGGAGCACCGATCAGCTCGTCGTGCGGGAAGGCACCCTTGTGGGTGTGGAACTGCTTCCCGGCTTCGAGCGTGAAGGTGTAGTGGCGTCCCTTGGGGTCGGTGAGCTGGACCTGGTCCCCGACTCTGAAGGGCCCGCGTCGGCGGGCGGCACCGGTCGGTTCGGACATGGGGATCACCTTATCGGGCTTTTCCGCCGCCCCTGACCGGCGCGTCCCCCCGTGCGGGGCGCGCCAGGCGGCCGGGTGGGACCTCGGCAGTCGGCCGGACGGCGGCGCTCAGGCGACCGGACACCGGCCCCAGCAGGGGGCCGGACCGCCGCCGCTCAGGACGGGCGCGACATCGCCGCGATGAAGGCCTTCTCCACGTCCGAGGTGGCCAGCACGCCGAAGATCTCGCCGCCGGGCTCGACCACCAGGTATTCGGTGGACGGTGTCGCCCGCAGGACGTCGAGCAGGGCTTCGCCCGCCAGTTCCGCGGAGACCCGCATGCCGGGGGTGAGGTCCTGGGCGAGGCCGCTGACCGCGACCCAGGGGCGGCGGTGCTCGGGGATGGTGACGATCGAGGACTCGCGCACCAGCGCCGTGGGGTCGCCGCGGCCGTCGACCACGACCAGCGCCCTGGCGCCGGACTCGTGGGCCCGGCGCAGCGCCTCGGACAGGGGGGTGTCGGAGGAGACCGGGACCGCCCTGCGGGTCAGGGTGCGGGCCTTCAGCTCCGGCAGCCGCTCGCGCAGCCGGGCCATCCGCAGGCTGTTGCCCGCGCCGGTCCAGATGATGGCCGCCAGGATGGCGGCGAGCAGCGCGTCGGTGAGCGAGTCGAAGCCGCTGCCGCCGTCGCCGCCGCGGGCGTAGGAGAGCATCGGCAGCCCGATGAGCACCGCGAGGGCGAGCCCGCGGCCGACCCAGGCGGCGGCCACCGTGCCGGTCATCGCCTTGCCGCTGATCTTCCAGACCACCGCCCGCAGCATCCGGCCGCCGTCCAGCGGCAGACCGGGCAGGAAGTTGAAGATCGCAACGATCAGATTGCTGATCATCAGACCGGCGAGCAGCACCCCCGGCACCGTCCCGGACTCGACCAGCTGCATCCCGCCGAAGAAGACCCCGGCGAGCACCAGCGACAGCAGCGGTCCGACGAAGGCCAGGATGAATTCCCTGCCCGGGGTGTCGGAGTCCTTCTCGATCTCCGAGACACCGCCGAAGAACTGCAGCTGGATCCGCCGCACCGGCAGCTTGAACCGCAGCGCCGCCACGGTGTGCGCCAGCTCGTGGACCAGCACCGAGCCGTAGAAGGCCACCGCGAAGAACAGCGAGACCAGGTAGCGGACCCCGCCGAGGTCGGGCAGCACGGTGTCCAGCTGGTCGCCGAAGACCCAGGTGATCAGGGCCGCTACCAGGAACCAGCTGGGCGCCACGTAGATGGGCACGCCGAAGAAGCGGCCCATGAGGATTCCGCCGCCGGGGCCTCGCGGAGACTTGCCGGGGTCGCCGTTCTGGCCAGGGGCGTCGCTCTTCCGGGACGGCGGCCGACCGCTCTCGCTCACTGCTTCCCCTCGTTCGGATCCGGGCCTGGCACCGGTCATGCGCGCCGAGGCCACTGCTGCCATGCTATTGCGCCGTTACGCCCGGCGGGCACCGGCGTGTCAGTGGCAGGCCGTAGGGTCGTCCCCCATGGGGACCAGCACCGAGAGCATTCCGCCGCGACCGCCGACATCGCTGTCGCCGTCGCGCGCGGCCGACTTCATGCGCTGCCCGCTGCTGTACCGGCTGCGGGTGATCGACCGGCTGCCCGAGAAGCCGACGCAGGCCGCCACCCGCGGCACCGTGGTGCACGCCGTTCTCGAACGGCTCTTCGACGCCCCGGCGGCCGACCGCACCGCCGAACGGGCCAGGGATCTGGTGCCCGGCGAGTGGGAGCGGCTGCTGGCCGCGCGGCCCGAGCTGTCGGTGCTGTTCGACGCGGCGGACCCGGCCGCGCTCGCCGCGTGGCTGGACAGCGCCCGCGCCCTGGTGGACCGCTGGTTCACCCTGGAGGACCCGACCCGGCTGGAGCCAGCCGAGCGCGAGCTGTACGTCGAGACGGTGCTGGAGTCCGGGCTGACGCTGCGCGGCTACGTCGACCGGCTGGACGTCGCGCCGGCCACCGGCGACCTGCGGGTGGTGGACTACAAGACCGGCAAGGCCCCGCGCCCGCAGTATGCCGACGAGCCGATGTTCCAGATGTCCTTCTACGCCCTGGTGCTGTGGCGGCTGCGCGGGGTGGTGCCGCGCCGGCTGCAACTGGTGTATCTGGGCAGCGGGGACGTGCTGACGTACGACCCCTCGGAGGCCGATCTGCTGCGCACCGAGCGCAAGCTGCTGGCCCTGTGGGAGGCGATCAGGGCGGCCACCGACAGCGGGGACTGGCGGCCGCGCCGCACCCCGCTGTGCGGCTGGTGCGACCACCAGGCGGTCTGTCCCGAGTTCGGCGGCACTCCCCCGCCCTACCCGCTGGCGGCGATGGCCGGTGCCCCGCCCCTCGTGGGCGAGAATGATCCGGTCTAGCGAGGACGGAGGAGTATTCGTGGCGATCCGCGTGCTGCTGGTGGACGATCAGCCCCTGCTGCGTACCGGTTTCCGGATGATCCTGGAGGCCGAGCCCGACCTGGCGGTGGTCGGTGAGGCCGGGGACGGCCAGCAGGCGCTGGACCAGGTGCGGGCGCTGCAGCCCGATGTGGTGCTGATGGACATCCGGATGCCCCGGATGGACGGGGTGGAGGCCACCCGGCAGATCACCGGGCCGGACCGCGCGGGGCCCGCGAAGGTCCTGGTACTGACCACCTTCGACCTCGACGAGTACGTGATCGAGGCGCTGCGGGCCGGGGCCAGCGGATTCCTGCTCAAGGACGCGCCGGCCGCCGAACTGGTGCAGGCGATCCGGGTGGTGGCCGCGGGCGAGGCGATGCTCGCGCCGAGCATCACCCGGCGGCTGCTGGACAAGTACGCGGGCCGGCTGCCCTCGGGCGACGAGTCGGTGCCGCAGCCGCTGCACGCACTGACCGAGCGCGAGGTCGAGGTGCTCAAGCTGGTGGCCCGCGGGCTGTCCAACGCGGAGATCGCCGCCGAGCTGTTCGTCTCGGAGACCACCGTCAAGACCCATGTCGGGCACGTCCTGACCAAGCTGGGACTGCGCGACCGGGTGCAGGCGGCGGGAGAGTGCGGCGGTCAGCCGCTCTGGCCCCGGCCCAGCTCCCAGAACTGCGTGGTGGTGGAGGAGTTCAGCGCCCACTCGACGCCGGTGATGTTGCTGCGGGCGGCGATGTACTGCTTGCCCTGCCACAGCGGCAGCATCGGCACATCGGTGGCGATCAGGTTCTGCGCCTTGGTGAAGTCCGTCGTGGTGGCACCGCGCTCGGCCTGCTTGCGGGTGGCCGGCAGCAACTGGTCCTGGATCGTCTTGTTGTTGTAGGCCAGGTTGAGGAAGTTGTCCTTGTCGAAGAACGGCGCGATGTAGTTGTCCGGGTCCGGGAAGTCGGGCAGCCAGCTCAGCGCGAAGATCTCGTAGTCCCGGTCGGACGCCTTCTTGAGGAAGGTGTTCCACTGCTCGCTCTTGGCCGTGACGTCGAACAGCCCGCTCGCGTTGAGCTGCCGGGCGATCTCCTGGGCCTCGGCCTGGTTCATCGTGCCGCCGTTGTCACGGCGGAAGTTGATGGTCACCGAGACCTTGTCGGTGATGCCGGCGCTGCGCAGCTCGGCCTTGGCCGTCGGGACCGAGGGGTCCTTGTAGATGTTGTAGAACGAGTTGGTGTGCGTGGTGATGCCCTGCGGGATCACCGAGTACAGCGGGTCCGCGGTGCGCTTGTAGACGTCGCGGGTGATCGCCTGCCGGTCGATGACCTGGGCGATGGCCCTGCGCACGACCACGTCCTTGAGGGCCGGCGAGTCGGTGTTGAGGAACAGGAACCGCGCCTCGCCGCCGGGCGACTCGGTGAGCTTGACGTTCGGGTCGGTGCTGCCGAGCAGGGTGCCGATCTGGTCCGGGCTCAGGGTGCGCGCCATCACGTCGATGGTGCCGGCCCGCAGCGCGGCCTCCATCTTGTGCGAGTCGGCGAACAGCTTCAGCTCGATCGCGCTGTTGTTGACCTTGAGGGTGCCGCCGTAGTGCGAGTTCTTCGAGAACTCGCCCTGCTTGGCCTGCACGAAGGAGTCCATCGTGTACGGCCCCGAGCCGACCAGGCGGAAGCCGGTGTACGGCTTGTCGGGGGCGTAGACCTTGCTGTCGACGATCGCGGCGGCCGGGGTGGCGAGCTTGGCGGGGAAGGTCGCGTCCGGCGCCTTGAGGTGGAAGACCACCGTCTTGCCGTCCGGGGCGTCCACCGACTTGACGCCCGATATCAGCGAGGCGGGACCGGCCGCCCAGTTGATCTTCTGCATCCGGTCGATCGAGAACTTCACGTCCTGCGCGGTCAGCGCGTCACCGTTGGAGAACTTCTGGTCCTCCCGCATCGTGCACTGGTACGTGAGCACGCTGACGTCGGTGTAATGGCAGTCCTTGGCCGCGTCGGGGCTCGGCGTGGTGCTGCCGCGCTGGTAGGTCAGCAGCATCTGGAACGTGTTGTAGAAGACGTTCCAGGTCGCGCTGTCGTACGAGGTGGCGGGGTCGAGCGGCGCCGGGTTGTCCTTGGTCAGCTCGATGCTGTCGGTGGTGCCGACGACGATGGCCTTGCCGCCACCGCTCCCTCCGCCGGAACCGCCGCACCCGGTGAGCAGGGGTGTCATCACGCCCAGCAGGGCGGGCAGCACCAGAAGCTTGCGGTTCATCGTCGTCGTTCTCCTCTTGTTCTGCTCATGTACCGGTGGTGCCCGCGACAGGCTCACGCAGATGGCATGCCACCTGGATGCCGGTGGCCGGAATCAGGCTGAGGCGCGGATCCCGCGGCGGCGAGAACTCCACCACGGCCCGGCCGTTCTCGGCATGCATCGTGACCACACCGCGCCAGAACGGTTCACGCGGTTCGGCTTCCGATGCTTCCTCACGCAGACGCCGGAGGTATTCCAACACATCTTCGGGAGCGTGGCCTCGGCCGGGTGCGATAGCGACGGTGGTCAGCCCCGGTTCACCGAGCGACTCCATGTCCGCGAAGAGCGATTTCTCCTGCGCCGAGACCTCGGGGGCCAGTTCGAGCCAGCGGTTCTCCAGCAGGGTCCGCAGGTCGCGGGCCTCCCAGCCGCAGTCGCTGATGGCGACCGGGCAGCGCGGGTGGAAGGCGCAGCCCATCGGCGGGCTGGCCGCGTCGGGGATCTCGCCGCGCGGCAGTTCGCGCGGCACCGCGCGCTCCGGGTCGGGCTCGGGGATCGCGGCGAGCAGCGCCTCGGTGTACGGGTGCTGCGGGTCGGCGAAGACCTGCGCGGTCGGGCCGTACTCCACGATCCGGCCCAGGTACATGATCGCGATGGTGTCGCAGAAGAACTTCGCGCTGGCCAGGTCGTGGGTGACGTAGACGTAGGTCAGGTCGAGATCGCGCTTGAGGTCCAGCATGAGCTGGAGGATCTTGGCCCGGACGCTCATGTCCAGCATGGAGATCGGCTCGTCGGCGACCAGCAGTTCGGGCTCCGCGATGATCGCCCGGGCCAGCACGGCACGCTGCTTCTGGCCGCCGGACAGGTCACCGGGGAATTTGCCCAGGTAGCGCTCCGGCGGGGTCAGGCCGACCCGCTCCAGCGCGTCGACGACCCTGGCCTCGTACTCCTGGTCGTCGGCGACGAGGTTGTGGATGCGCAGCGGGTGGCCGACCGCGGTGCGGATGTCCATCGCCGGGTTGAGCGAGGCGTGCGGGTCCTGGAAGACCATCTGCAACTGCCGGCGCAGCGGGCGCAGCCGGCGCTCACCGAGTTCGGTGATGTCCTGGCCGCGGTAGCGGATGCTGCCCGCGGTGGCCTTGGTCAGGCCGATCAGGGTGCGGCCGAGCGTGGTCTTGCCCGAGCCGGACTCGCCGACCAGGCCGAGGACCTCGCCCTTGCGCAGGGTGAGGTCGATGCCGTCGACGGCGCGGACCGCGCCGGCGGCCCTGCCGGAGAAGCGGCCGAGCAGCCCGCCGCGCAGGCCGAAGTGCACTTCGAGGCCGGTGGCCTCGACCAGCGCCTCTCCCACCGGGGCGGCGGCCTCCTCGCCGGACGGGTCGATGTCAGGCTTCGTCAGCAACGCTGATCTCCTTCACAGCGGCGAGCGGTTCACGCCCGTCGGGTCCCAGCTCGTCCACCAGCGCGGGCTGCGCCTCGATCGCCTGGTGCCAGCAGGCGCTGACCACACCGGTCGGCAGGATCACCTCGGGCGGCTCCACCGTGGCGCAGCCGCGCATCGCGACCGGGCAGCGCGGGTGGAAGCGGCAGCCCTGCGGCGGTTCCACCAGGTCGGGCGGGCTGCCGGGGATGAAGTGCAGTCCCGTGGTGGCCAGCGAGATGGTGGAGCGGAGCAGTTCCTTGGTGTACGGGTGCTGCGGGTGGGCGAACACCTCGCGCGCGTCGCCCTGTTCCACGATGTGACCGGCGTACATCACCGCGACCCGGTCGCACGCCTCGGCGACGATACCCAGGTTGTGGGTGATGAGCACCAGTGAGGTGTCGAAGTTCTTCCGCAGGTCGGCGAGGATCTTGATGATCTGCGCCTCGACCAGCACGTCGAGCGCGGTCGTCGGCTCGTCGGCGACGATGAACGCGGGCCGCAGCACCAGGGCGAGCGCGATCATGATGCGCTGACGCATGCCGCCGGAGAATTCGTGCGGGTAGCTGCTGTAGCGGCTCTCGGGGATGCCCATGCCGCGCAGCGCGCTCAGCGCGCGGGCCTTGATCTCCTTCTTGGGCAGGCCCTTGTGGTGGGCGCGCAGCGCCTCCTCGAAGTGCTGCGATACCCGCATCAGCGGGTTGAGCCGGGTCATCGGCTCCTGGAAGATCAGTCCGAGTTCGGGGCCGCGCAGCCGCTGGATCTCCCGGGCGGGCAGCCCGACCAGGTTGCGTCCCGCGGCGCCGGAGCTGCGCAGGACGACCTCGCCGTCGACGGCGGCGGCGGGCGGGGTCAGGCCGAGCACCCCGCGGCCGAGGGTGGACTTGCCGCAGCCGGACTCGCCGACCAGGCCGAGGGTCTCGCCGGGCCGTACGTCGAAGGTGACGCCGTCCACGGCTCGTACCGGGCCGCGGTCGGTGCCGTACCAGACGCGCAGGTCGCGGACGGACAGGACGGGTTCGGTCACTTGACGGCCTCGCCTTCGGGAACCGCGGGAGCGGTGACGGTACGGCGCCGGGTGTGCGCGGGCAGCAGCACCTTGCGGATCCGGCGGCGCCGCATGGTCGGGTTGAGTACGTCGTTGAGTCCCTCGCCGAGCAGCGTGAAGCCGAGGATGGCGAGAACCATGGCGACGCCCGGGTAGAGGCTGGTCCACCACATGCCGGCGTTGGCGTCGTCGATGGCGCGCTCCAGGTCGTATCCCCATTCGGCGGCCTGGGTGGGCTGGATGCCCAGGCCGAGGAAGCCCAGTCCCGCCAGGGTGCCGATGCCGTCGGCGGCGTTCATGGTGGTGATCACCGGGACGGACTGGATGACGTTGCCGAAGAGGTACTTGCGGATGACCACGGACGGCTTGGCGCCCATCGCGCGGGCGGCCTCCACGAAGGTGGCCTCCCGGGCGGACAGCGCGGAGGCCCGGACGACGCGGTAGTACTGCGGGATGTAGACCACCGTGATGGACAGCGCCGCGGTGACCACACCGCCGCCGGAGATGCCGGAGAAGACGAAGCCGGCCACGATGGCGAGCAGCAGGTAGGGGAACGCGAACAGGGCGTCCATCACCAGCACCAGGATGCGGTCGAGCCAGCCGCCGAAGTAGCCGGAGACCAGGCCGAGCAGTACCCCGATGATCAGCGAGAAGATCACCGCGAGCACCATCACCTCGAGCGCCGTGCGGGCGCCGTAGATGGTGCGGGACAGCACGTCGAGGCTCTGCACGGTGGTGCCGAACCAGTGGTCGCCGTCGGGCGAGCCCTGCTTGGGGAAGGCCTTGCCGCCCGAGGTGTAGGTGTCGAAGCTGTAGGGCGCGATGAGCGGCGCGAAGAGCGCGGTGACCACGAACAGCGTGGAGAGGACGGCGCCGGTCCACAGCATGAACTTCGGTACGCCGCGGGCCTCGCGGATCGCGGAGGTGATCCGGCGCAGGCCGCCGAAGCGGCTGGACGTGGTGGGCTCGATCGGCCCGGAGGCGAGTGTCGTCGTGGCCATCAGTACCGCACCCTCGGGTCGATCAGCGCGTTGACGAAGTCGATCAGCAGGCTGATCGCGACGACGACCAGGGCGAAGACGGTGACGATGCCCTGGACGGCGACGTAGTCGCGCTGGTTGATGTAGTCGATCAACTGGCGTCCGATGCCCGGCCAGTTGAAGATCTTCTCGGTGAGCACCGCGCCGCCGAGCAGCATGGCGACCTGAAGGCCGAGCACCGTGATCACCGGCACCAGGGCGTTGCGGAAGCCGTGCCGGGCGACGACATGGCGCTCCCTGACCCCGCGGGCGCGGGCCGCCTCGATGTAGTCGCCCTGCAGCGCCTGGATGAGGTTGATCCTGATCATCCGGATGAAGACGCCGACGATCAGCAGACCGAGCGCGACGGAGGGCAGCAGCAGGTGCTGGAGGATGTCGCCGACCGCGTTCCAGTCGTTGTTCAGCGCCGCGTCCACGAGCAGGATGTGCGTCTGGGTGGGCACGTTGAGCTGGATCAGCGGGGAGGCCTGTCCCGAGGTGGAGCCGAATGCGAGGATGAGCAGCGGCGCGGTGACGAAGACGGGGGCCGCGTAGGTGATGGTGCTGGCCAGCCGGCTGATCACATCGACCGGGCGGTCCCGGTAGCGGCCGGCCAGCAGGCCCACCGGGATGCCGATGACGGTGGCGAAGACCAGCGCGCCCGCGGTCAGGGTCAGGGTGGCGCCGCCGTTCTCGATGATGATGTCGCGCACGCTGCGGCGGTCGGAGAAGGTGGTGCCGAAGTTCAGGGTCACCACCGACTTCAGGTAGTCCCAGAACTGCTGGTAGAGCGGCGCGTCGAAGCCCGCCGCGTGCCGTCTCGCGGCGAGTTCCGCCGCGTTCAGCTTGCCGCCCTGCGAGGCCGAGATCGGGTCGCCGGGTGCCACCCGCATCATGACGAAGACCAGGATCAGCAGGATCAGGATCATGGGCACGGCGAGCGCGATCCGGGTGAGGATGTAGCGCCGCAGCGAGCCCGACTGCTTGCTCGTGTTGCTCATGCGGTGACTTTCCGGTGGCTGTCCGGTCTGGCCCGGACCGTGGACGACGGGATGCGCGGGAGGTGCCGCGAGCCGCGGCCGGCCCGCGGGGGTCACTCCCCCGCGGGCCGGCCGGAGGTCACTTCGTGCCGAGTTCGTACAACCGGAACATCGTCGGGTCGAGCGCCTTGTCGGCACCGGTCACCCCGTCACGGATGACGACGGTCTGCTTGCCCTGCCACACCGGGATGATCGGGACGTCCTCGGCCACGATCTTCTGGATGTCGGCGAAGGCCTGGTTGCGCACCGTCTTGTCGTCGGTGCCCTGCTCCTTGGTGAGCAGCGCCAGGATCTGCGGGCTGACGTAGCCGGTGCCCAGGAAGGGCTCCTTGGTCAGGAACGGCGCGACGTCGTTGTCGGGGTCGGGCAGGTCCGGGTACCAGCCGATCATGTACGAGGCGTACGTGTCGGACTTCTCGTCCTTCTGGTACTGCTGCCACTCGGTGGAGCTGAGGGTCACCTTGAACAGGCCGGTGGCCTCCAGCTGCCGCTTGATCGTGGTCGCCTCGTCGGCGGACGCGGCACCGTAGTGGCTGGGCGTCCAGGCGTACGCCAGCGACACCGGGGTGCTGATGCCGGCCGCGGTGAGCAGCGCCTTGGCCTTGGCGGTGTCCGGGGCGCCGTACTTGTCCTTGAAGGCGTCCGTGTGGCCCTCGATGCCGTTGCCGACCATCGAGTAGAGCGGGGCCACGGTGTCGTCGTAGGCCTCCTTGGCGATGCCGGCCCGGTCGATGACCTGGGCGACGGCCTGCCGCACGGCCTTCTGGTCGGCCGGCTTCACCTTGGCGTCGAAGACCAGGTAGCGCTTCTCGGTGCCGGTGCCTTCCAGCACCTGGATGCCCGAGGTCTTCTTCAGGTCCTGGGTGTCGGTGGGCGACAGGCTGCGGAAGGCCGCGTTGACCGTGCCGTCCTTGACGGCCGACTTGAGCGCGGACGCGTCGGAGAAGTACTGGAGCACGACCTGGCCGTTGTTCAGCTTGTTGGTGCCCTTGTACGTCTTGTTGGCCTTCAGCGACGCCTGCTGCTTGGCGGTGTACTTGTCCAGCGTGTACGGGCCGGAACCGATGATCTTCGAGCCGTCGAGCAGCTTGTCGGCCGGGAAGACCTTCTCGTCGACGATCGCGCCGGCGTCGGTGGCGAGCACCGAGGGGAAGGTCGAGTCGGGGTTCTTGAGGTGGAAGACGACCTTGTCGGCACCGGTGACCGTGGTGCTGTCCAGGTTGGCCAGCAGGCTCGACGGGCCGTTCGGGGCGGCGATCTTGAGCATCCGGTCGAAGGTGAACTTCACCGAGGCCGACGTCAGCGCGTCGCCGTTGGAGAACACCAGGCCGGGCTGCAGGTCGCAGGCGTAGGTCTTGGGGTCGGTGAAGCTGCAGCTCTTGGCCGCGTCCGGGGCCGGCGTGGTGGCGCCGGTCGGGAAGTGCATCACCTTCTGGTAGACGCTGTCGATGACCTCCCAGGAGCCGTAGTCGTACGCTCCCGCGGGGTCCAGCGAGGACACCGAGTCGGTGGTTCCGACGATCACGGCACCCTTGCCGCCGCCGCTGCTACTGCCGCCACCGCCATTGCCGGACGAACTATCCTTTTTACCACCGCACGCGGAGGCGCCGATGGCCAGGAAGGCCACGGCGGCTGCGGCGACGACACGCTTGTTTCGTGACATCCAGTGAATCCCCTTGCTCACATGCCGGTCGGTTGAGTCGGCATCGACCGTCGAGGACATTAGCGGGGCGGCCATCACCCACCGGGACACGGAGTGATTGAGGGGACATTACATACCGGTAACAGGACGTTCACCTCCGATATGCGGACGTGGGGGCTATCGACCCTCGGCACGTCAAAACGGACACTTCGCCCGGGTAAAGATGCGGTAAGTGAAATCTCATCCAGTCGGAGCACCCGCTGTCGATGGGGCGTCGTGTGACAATCATCACACCCCCCGGATTCCACTCCGTGAGATTTTATTCAGAGATCACACTCAGTGCAGATCCACGTTCACAGAGCGCCTGACCAGGGACTGGAGAAATGGGACATCCACCTGGTCGAGCGACCGTACGACGCTGCGCCCCGGGGCCGGCGCGATCGGCACCAGCGACGGCACCGCGACCACCTGGCAGCCGGCCGCCTCCGCCGAGGCGACCCCGGTGAGGGTGTCCTCGACCACCACGCAGGCGGCCGGGTGGGCGCCGAGCCGGGCTGCGGCGGCCAGATACGGGTCAGGGTGCGGCTTGGTACGGGCGATCTCGTCCCCCGCGAGAGTGAAAGCGAAGTTCTCGGCGCCCAGCGAGCGCAGCATCACGTCGATCGTGCGCCGGTGCGAGGCCGACACCAGCGCCGTCGGCACCCCGTGCGCCCCCAGTTCGGTCAGCAGCCGCCTGGCTCCCGGCATCAGCGGGGCGCCGCGGGCGATCAGCCGCTCGAACCGGGTGTCGATCGCGACCATCAGCTCCGCCAGGGTCGCCGTGGTGCCGGTCACCTCCATCAGGTGGCCGACGCTGCGGGCCATCGGCCCGCCCACCACGACCGCCTTGTGCACCTCGTCGAGCACATGACCGAGATCCGCGAAGACCTCGGTCTCCGCCGCCCACCAGATGCCCTCGGTGTCCACCAGGGTGCCGTCCATGTCCAGCAGGACCGCCTGCAGGCCGTGGCCGTGCGCCGGACGGGTGGCGACGACGGGGGTGCTGCTGGTCATAGGCTCACTCCTCGGCCGAGGTGCGGACCCGGCGCCGGACCGGTGCCGACGCGCCCTTCCTGGGGACACGAAGGCCGGTCGCTGCGTCCCGCGAACGGGAGAGCGACCGGCCTCTGCCGGACGGACCAGTCTACGTCGCCGCGCCGGGCCGCGCCCGACGACCGGGCGACGAGCGTGTGACAGGCACGCGAAGGACGGTGGACGGGCACCCGCGCGCCCGGCGCCGCCCCCGGTGCCGCGGGCAGCGGGGCCGGGGGCGACGGCGGCTCAGCGGGCAGGCGGCAGCGGCTCAGCGGGCGTTGAAGTACTTCGCCTCCGGGTGGTGGATGACGATCGCGTCGGTGGACTGCTCGGGGTGCAGCTGGAATTCCTCCGACAGCTTCACGCCGATCCGCTCCGGTTCGAGCAGCGCCGCGATCTTGGCGCGGTCCTCCAGGTCGGGGCAGGCACCGTAGCCGAGCGAGAACCGCGCGCCCCGGTACTTCAGCGCGAACATGTCCTCGACGTCGCCCGGGTCCTCGCCGCCGTACCCCAGCTCGGCGCGCACCCTGGCGTGCCAGTATTCGGCCAGCGCCTCGGCGAGCTGCACCGACAGGCCGTGCAGCTCCAGGTAGTCCCGGTAGGAGTCGGCCGCGAACAGCTCGGCTGCCGCGTCCGAGACGCGGTTGCCGACCGTGACCACCTGGAAGCCGACCACATCGGTCTCGCCCGAGTCCTCGGGCCGGAAGAAGTCGGCCAGGCACAGCCGGCGCCCCCTGCGCTGCCGGGGGAAGCTGAAACGGGTGCGCTCGGTGCCGTCCTCGTGCAGCACGATCAGGTCGTCGCCCTTGGACACGCACGGGAAGTAGCCGTAGCTGACCGCGGCCTCCAGCAGGCTCTCGGACTGCAGCCGGGTCAGCAGCCCGCGCAGCCGCGGCCGGCCCTCGCTCTCCACCATCTCCTCGTACGTCGGCCCCGAGGCGCGCGCCTGCTTCAGGCCCCACTGGCCCTTGAACAGCGCGCCCTCGTCGAGCCAGGAGGCGTAGTCGGCCAGCTGGATGCCCTTGACCACCCGGCTGCCCCAGAACGGCGGGGTGGGCACGGGGTTGTCGACGGCGACGTCGGAGCGGATCTGGCCGAGGTCGACCTCCGGCTCCTCGGGCTCCTGCGGGCGGGCCGCCACCCGGCGCTGCTTCAGCTCGGGCAGCTTGGCGCCCGGCACCCCGCGCTTGACGCCGATCAGCGCGTCCATCAGCCGCAGCCCCTCGAAGGCGTCGCGGGCGTAGCGCACCTCGCCTAGGTAGATCTCGTGCAGGTCCTGCTCGACGTAGGCGCGGGTCAGGGCGGCGCCGCCGAGGATGACCGGGTATTCGGCGGACAGCCCGCGCTGGTTCAGTTCCTCCAGGTTCTCCTTCATGATCACCGTGGACTTCACCAGCAGCCCCGACATGCCGATCACATCGGCCCGGTGCTCCTGCGCGGCGTCCAGGATCACCGACACCGGCTGCTTGATGCCCAGGTTGACCACGTTGTAGCCGTTGTTGGACAAGATGATGTCCACCAGGTTCTTGCCGATGTCGTGGACGTCGCCGCGGACGGTGGCCAGCACGATGGTGCCCTTGCCGCCGCCGTCCTCGCTCTTCTCCATATGCGGTTCGAGATAGGCGACGGCGGACTTCATGACCTCGGCGGACTGGAGCACGAAGGGCAGCTGCATCTGTCCTGAGCCGAACAGCTCGCCGACCACCTTCATGCCGGCCAGCAGGGTGTCGTTGACGATCTCCAGCGCGGGCCGCTCGGCCAGTGCCGCGTCCAGGTCGTCGGTCAGGCCGTTCTTCTCACCGTCGATGATCCGCCGCTGGAGCCGTTCCTCCAGCGGCAGCGCCGCCAGCTCCTCGGCCTTGCCCGCCTTGACCGACCGGCTGTCGACCCCCTCGAACAGCTCCATCAGCCGCTGGAGCGGGTCGTAGTCCTCGCGCCGGGCGTCGTAGACCAGGTCGTAGGCGACCTGGCGCTGCTCCTCGGGGATGCGGGCGATCGGCACGATCTTGGAGGCGTGCACGATCGCCGAGTCCAGGCCGGCCTTGACGCACTCGTCGAGGAAGACCGAGTTGAGCACCACCCGGGCGGCCGGGTTCAGGCCGAAGGAGATGTTCGACAGGCCGAGGGTGGTCTGCACGTCGGGGTGGCGGCGCTTGAGCTCGCGGATCGCCTCGATGGTGGCGACACCGTCGCCGCGGGACTCCTCCTGGCCGGTGCAGATGGTGAAGGTCAGGCAGTCGATGAGGATGTCGGACTCGTGGATGCCCCAGTTCCCCGTGAGGTCGGCGATCAGCCGCTCGGCGATCCCGACCTTGTGCTCGACGGTCCTGGCCTGCCCCTCCTCGTCGATGGTCAGCGCGATCAGGGCGGCGCCGTGCTCGACGGCCAGCTCGGTGACCCGGGCGAAGCGGGACTCGGGACCGTCGCCGTCCTCGTAGTTCACCGAGTTGAGCACCGCGCGCCCGCCGAGCTTCTCCAGGCCGGCCCGCAGCACGTCGACCTCGGTGGAGTCCAGCACGATCGGCAGCGTCGAGGCGGTCGCGAAGCGCCCGGCGACCTCGGCCATGTCGGCGACGCCGTCCCGGCCGACGTAGTCCACGCACAGGTCGAGCAGGTGGGCGCCCTCCCGGATCTGCTCGCGGGCCATCTCGACGCAGTCCTCCCAGCGGCCCTCCAGCATCGCGTCGCGGAATTTGCGCGACCCGTTGGCGTTGGTGCGCTCGCCGATGGCCAGGTACGAGGTGTCCTGGCGGAAGGGGACGGTCTGGTAGAGGGAGGCGGCGCCCGGCTCGGGGCGCGGGTTGCGCGGGGTCAGCTCGTGGCCGCCGACCCGCTCGACCAGCTGGCGCAGGTGCTCGGGCGTGGTGCCGCAGCAGCCGCCGACCAGCGACAGGCCGTACTCCCTGGCGAAGGTCTCGTGCGCGTCGGCCAGCTCGGACGGACTGAGCGGGTAGTGCGCGCCGTCCTTGGTGAGCACCGGCAGGCCCGCGTTGGGCATGCAGGTCAGCGGGACGCGCGAGTGCCGCGCGAGATAGCGCAGGTGCTCGCTCATCTCGGCCGGCCCGGTCGAGCAGTTCAGGCCGATCATGTCGATGCCGAGCGGTTCGAGCGCGGTGAGCGCGGCGCCGATCTCGGAGCCGAGCAGCATGGTGCCGGTGGTCTCGACGGCGACCTGGCAGATCAGCGGCAGGTCCACGCCGGCCTCGGCCATCGCCCGGCGGGAGCCGACCAGCGCGGCCTTGACCTGGAGCAGGTCCTGCATCGTCTCGACCACCAGCGCGTCGGCGCCGCCGGCGATCAGCCCGGCGGCGTTGGCGTGGTAGCCGTCGCGCAGGTGCTGGTAGGTGGTGTGGCCGAGGGTGGGCAGCTTGGTGCCGGGGCCGATCGAGCCGAACACCCAGCGCTGGCGGCCGTCGGCGCTGAAGTCGTCGGCGACCTCGCGGGCCAGCCGGGCGCCGGCCACGGCCAGCTCGTAGATGCGGTCGTCGATGTCGTACTCGCTGAGCGCGGTGGCGTTGGCGCCGAAGGTGTTGGTCTCGACGCTGTCGACCCCGGCCGCGAAGTAGGCCTCGTGGACCGAGCGGACGATGTCGGGACGCGTGACGTTCAGGATCTCGTTGCAGCCTTCGAGCTGCTGGAAGTCGTCGAGGGTGGGCTCCTGCGCCTGGAGCATGGTGCCCATCGCGCCGTCGGCGACGACGATGCGGGTGGCGAGTGCCTGGCGCAGGGCGGCGGCGCGGGCATTGCTCGCGGCGGCGGGTGCGGCGGACGACGGGGACGGCGAGGCCATGGAACTGCTCCCTGGGGTGCGACGGCTGTCGGCTATGCGCCGCCCGACCCGTGCGGGACGGATGGCGCACCTAGCCAGAGTAGCTGGCAGGTCTACCCCGCCTCGAAGGCATTCCGAAGGGCGGACGGGTGGTGCCGTCCGAATCTCTGCGATGATGAAGGTCGACAATGCCGACCGCGGCACGCGGGTGACTCTTCCCGCCGATCCTGTCGTCCGCCGCACCCGCCGTCCCGTAGCGTCTCGTCCCGTCCGTCGTGACATCGTCGTTTTCCGCAGGTGTCCGCAGGTGTCCGCCGTTTTCTGCCGTCCCGTCTCCGCCCTTGGAGTGCATGCCATGCCGGGTTCCATCCAGTCACTGGAGCGCGCGGCCGCGGTTCTCCGGCTGCTGGCCGGGGGCGAGCGGCGGCTGGGCCTGTCGGACGTGGCCTCCTCGCTGGGCCTTGCCAAGGGCACCGCGCACGGCATCCTGCGCACCCTCCAGCAGGAGGGCTTCGTCGAGCAGGAGCCGGTGTCGGGCAAGTACCAGCTGGGCGCGGAGCTGCTGCGGCTGGGCAACAGCTATCTGGACGTGCACGAACTGCGGGCCCGCGCCCTGGTGTGGACCGACGACCTGGCCAGGTCCAGCGGCGAGGCGGCGTACCTGGGCGTGCTGCACCAGCACGGGGTGCTCATCGTGCACCACGTCTTCCGGCCCGACGACAGCCGCCAGGTGCTGGAGGTCGGCGCGATGCAGCCGCTGCACAGCACCGCGCTGGGCAAGGTGCTGTCGGCCTTCGACCCGGTGGCGCGCAACGAGGTCGCCGAGGGCGAGCTGGCGGCGCTGACCGCCCGTACGGTGACCGGCGCGGCCGGCTTCGAGTCGGTGCTGGACCTGACCAGGGCCCGCGGCTGGGGCGCCGACCTGGAGGAGACCTGGGACGGCGTGGCCTCGGTGGCGGCGCCCGTCTACGACCGGCGGCGGATGCCGGTGGGCGCGGTGGGCGTCACCGGGGCGGTGGAACGGGTCTGCGACACGGACGGCATCCAGCCCCGGCTGGTGGCCGCGGTACGCGACTGCGCCCGCGCGGTCTCCCGTGATCTGGGCGCCGGCCGCTTCTGACCCTCCGGCCGACGGCGATTCCCACTCCCACTCCGGCTCCGACCGGCGAGGTCTGGCTCACATCCCTCTTGACCTGCGCAACCCAAGGGGAGAACACTCTCGTCCAGCGATCGACAATGTCGAACACCGGACGGATTGTGACAAGGGAGTCGCTGTGTCCAACGGCCATATCGTCATCGGCGAGATCTTCGGTACCGCCGTGCTCATCCTGCTCGGCTGCGGCGTCTGCGCCGCCGTGACACTCAAACGGTCCAAGGCCAGGGACGCCGGTTGGCTGGCGATCACCTTCGGCTGGGGATTCGGCGTGCTGGGCGGCGCCTACATCGCCAACGGCTACTCCGGCGGGCATCTGAACCCCGCGGTCACCCTGGGCATCGCGATCAAGACCGGTGAGTGGTCGAAGGTGCCGTACTACCTGCTCGGTCAGCTGATCGGAGCACTGATCGGCGCTTTTCTGGTCTGGGTGGCCTATCTGGGGCAGTTCCAGGCCCATCTGACCGACCCGGAGGTCACCGCGGGCCGCGAGAGCGACCCCGCGGGGCCGACGACGGGCAACAAGGCCCAGCCCGGCGGCCCGGTGCTTGGGATCTTCGCGACCGGCCCCGAGATCCGCAACCCGCTGCAGAACCTGCTCACCGAGGCCGTCGCCACCATGGTGCTGGTGCTCTTCATCCTTACGCAGGGCATGACCGACGGTCTGGCGGAGAATGGAATGGGCATCCTGCTCACCGCGCTGATCGTGGTCGGACTCGGTCTGTCACTCGGAGGGCCCACCGGCTACGCGATCAATCCGTTCCGGGATCTCGGACCGCGGATCGTGCACAGCCTGCTGCCGCTGCCCGGCAAGGGCGGTTCCGACTGGGGCTACGCATGGATCCCGGTGGCCGGCCCGCTGGCCGGCGCCGCCATCGCAGGCGGACTGTACCGGCTCGCGTTCACATAGAGCCGTACGGGACCGCTGTCGTCACCCGGACCACCGAGCGCAGACCCGACGAGGAGCACACCATGACCGACACTCCCACCAGCAGCCACGGCACAGGACCGTTCATCGCGGCGATCGACCAGGGCACCACATCGAGCCGCTGCATCATCTTCGACCGCGACGGCCGGATCGTCGCCGTCGACCAGAAGGAGCACGAGCAGATCTTCCCCAAGCCCGGCTGGGTCGAGCACGACGCGGCGGAGATCTGGACGAACGTCCAGGAAGTGGTCGGCAGCGCCATCACCAAAGCCGGCCAGGACATCGCCGGCTTCACCCCCGCCGACGTCAAGGCGATCGGCATCACCAACCAGCGCGAGACCACGATGCTGTGGGACAAGAACACCGGGCAGCCGGTGCACAACGCGCTGGTCTGGCAGGACACCCGCACCGACGCGCTCTGTCGTGAGCTGGGGCGCAACGTCGGCCAGGACCGCTTCCGGCGGCAGACCGGCCTGCCTCTCGCGTCGTACTTCGCGGGGCCGAAGATCCGCTGGCTGCTCGACAATGTCGACGGGCTGCGGGAGCGGGCCGAGCGCGGCGAGATCCTGTTCGGCACCATGGACTCCTGGGTGATCTGGAACCTCACCGGCGGGGTCGACGGCGGCAAGCACGTCACCGACGTCACCAACGCCTCCCGGACCCTGCTGATGGACCTCAAGACCCTCCAGTGGGACGCGAAGATCTGCGACTCGATCGGCGTCCCCATGGCGGTGCTGCCGGAGATCAGGTCGTCCTCCGAGGTCTACGGCACCACCGACGTCGGCGGCCTCGACGCCGTCCCGGTGGCCTCCGCGCTCGGCGACCAGCAGGCCGCGCTGTTCGGCCAGACCTGCTTCGCCGTGGGCGAGGCGAAGTCCACCTACGGCACCGGCACCTTCATGCTGATGAACACCGGTGAGACCCCGGTGAACTCCTACGCGGGCCTGATCACCACCGTCGGCTACCGGATCGGCGACGCCAAGCCGGTCTACGCCCTCGAAGGCTCCATCGCGGTGACCGGCTCGCTGGTGCAGTGGATGCGCGACCAGATGGGCCTGATCAGCACCGCCGCCGAGATCGAGACGCTGGCCTCCTCGGTGGAGGACAACGGCGGCGCCTACTTCGTACCGGCCTTCTCCGGCCTCTTCGCCCCCTACTGGCGCTCCGACGCGCGCGGGGTGATCGCGGGCCTGACCCGGTACGTCACCAAGGCGCACATCGCCCGCGCCGTCCTGGAGGCCACCGCGTGGCAGACCCGGGAGATCGCCGACGCGATGTTCAAGGACTCCAGCACCGAGGTCACCACGCTCAAGGTCGACGGCGGCATGACGTCCAACAACCTGCTCATGCAGACCCTCTCGGACTTCCTGGACGTGCCCGTGGTGCGCCCGATGGTCGCCGAGACCACCTGTCTGGGCGCGGCCTACGCGGCCGGTCTGGCGATCGGCTTCTGGCCGGACACCGACGCGCTGCGGGCCAACTGGAAGCGCGCCGCCGAGTGGACCCCGTCCATGGACCCGACGCAGCGCGACAGCGAGTACAAGCAGTGGCTCAAGGCCGTCCAGGCGACCATGGGCTGGATCGACGAGAAGGACTGAGGCACCGATGACCACTCCGCAGAGCGCCCCCGCGACGGGGACGCGTCCGACTGCCGGCGCCGACCCGGGCCGGGCCGGGGCCCGGGAGGCGCTGGGCCGCGCCACGTACGACCTGCTGGTGATCGGCGGCGGCATCCTGGGCATCACGACCGCCTGGCACGCCGCGCAGTCGGGTCTGCGGGTGGCGATGGTGGACGCCGGCGACTTCGCCGGCGCCACCTCCTCGGCGTCCTCCAAGCTGCTGCACGGCGGGCTGCGCTACCTGCAGACCGGCGCGGTGCGGCTGGTCGCCGAGAACCATGTGGAACGGCGGGCGGTGTCCCGGGACGTCGCGCCGCACCTGGCCAATCCGCTGACCTTCTACCTGCCGGTCTACAAGGGCGGCCCGCACGGCGCCGCCAAGCTCGGCGCGGGCGTCTTCGCGTACTCGGCGCTGTCGGCGTTCAGGGACGGTGTCGGGCATGTGATCAGCCCGGCGAAGGCCGCCCGTGACGTGCCGGAGCTGCGCACCGACAACCTGCGCGCTGTCGCGGTCTACGAGGACGGGCAGATGAACGACGCCCGGATGGCCCTGATGACGGTCAGGGCCGCCGTGGACGCGGGCGCGGCCGTGCTCAACCACGCCGAAGTGACCGGGCTGCGCTTCACCCGCGGCCGGGTCACCGGCGCCGACCTGCGCGACCGGATCGACGGCACCGACTTCGGGGTGGACGCGCGGCTGGTGCTCAACGCCACCGGGCCGTGGGTGGACCACCTGCGGCGGATGGAGGACCCGGGCGCGGAACCCTCGATCCGGCTTTCCAAGGGCGCCCACCTGGTGCTGCGGCGCACCGCGCCCTGGCGGGCGGCGCTGGCCACCCCGATCGACAAGTACCGCATCACCTTCGCGCTGCCGTGGGAGGACATGCTGCTGCTCGGCACCACCGACGAGGTCTACGAGGGCGACCCGGCCGAGGTGCGGGTCACCGAGGCGGACACTGCGCAGATCCTGGACGAGGCCGCCTTCTCGGTCCGCGACCAGCAGCTGTCCCGCGACCTGATCACGTACGCCTTCGCGGGGCTGCGGGTGCTGCCCGGCGGGCCAGGCGACACCGCCAAGGCCAAGCGGGAGACGGTGGTCACCGAGGGGCGCGGCGGGATGCTGTCGGTGGCGGGCGGCAAGTGGACGACCTTCCGGCACATCGGCCGCACGGTGATGAACAAGCTCGCCGCGCTGCCCGGCCGCCCGCTGGCCGACGGCGTGGAGCCGATGTCCGCGCTGCCGCGCCGGGCGCCGCTGCCCGGGTTCGCCAGCCAGGGCGCCGTCGCCCACCGGCTCCAGGCCGACGGCGGCATCCCCGGGCCGCGGATGGCGCCCGACACGGCCAGGCACCTGGCCGGCCACTACGGCTCGCTGGCCTTCGACATCGCCCGGCTGGCCGCCGAGGACCAGGCGCTGGCCCGCCGTATCCATCCCGACGCGCCGGAGATCTGGGCGCAGGTCGTCTACGCCAGGGACCACGAGTGGGCGCAGCACGCGGACGACGTGCTGCGGCGGCGTACGACGCTGACGATCCGCGGCCTGGACACCCCGGAGATCCGCGCGGAGGTCGAGCGGCTGCTGACCGTACGGGACTGACGGCCGTACGGGACCGACCGCGGTACGCGGCCGGCTGCCGTACGCCCGGCGCGCCCGCTCAGCCCTCGCCGGTCAGCCGGTCCAGCTCGGCGAACAGGGCCGTCGGCGCCCCGCCGCCGGTCCTGGCCAGCAGGGTCAGCCAGCGGTCGCGGCCGTCGCGCCACAGGGCCGCCGGACTGGACTCGGCGACGGCCGCGACCGTACGGGCGGGCAGCTCGTCCTCGGCCGCCCGGGACGGGGTCAGCCAGTGGGCGGTGCTGTGCTCGGCGAGCCTGGCCATCCACAGCAGATGCCGGGCGGCGTGCCACAGCGCGTCCTGGGCCCGCAGCAGCTCGCCGCGGGCCGTCACGTGCAGCGCGAGCACCAGCCAGTTGGCGAACCGGCCGCACAGGTCGGCGGTCTCCTCGGGACTGCCGGGGATGTCCGGCTCCTCGGGCACCGCCGCCAGGACCGGGGCGAGCCGCCCGTCCCTGTCCACCACCACCATCGCGTCCACCGCGGCGCCGCGGGCCGGCCAGTCGCCGACCGAGCCGATGTCGCCGGTGGTGGCGAAGTGGAATTCGCCGCGTACCGGTCCCGGGAAGAAGGCGACATGGGTGCCGAACTCGTTGCGCAGCACCAGGTTCACCGGGCCGACCCGGGCGCACCAGGCGGCCGGGTCGAGCGCGGCACGGGCGGCGGGCTCGAAGAACAGCCAGAATTCGATGTCGCTGTGCTCGTCGCCGCTCCCGGCCGCGAAGGAGCCGTACATCAGGGCCGCGCGGACGCCCTGGTCCGCGCGGCAGAGCTCCCGTACCCGGGAGATGAGGTCATGCTGGATCATCCGGCCCAGTATGGGTCGCGGCCGGAAAGGGCGACAGCGGTTTCCAGGTCGCCCGCGCCCGCGGGGATCTCCGCCGGTTCACCGAAGCCCTTGTAGTCGCGGTACATCTGCGCGTTCTCGCGCACCGCGGCAAGCAGCTGCTCGGCGGTGCCGTCGGCGACGCGGTAGTCCTGCCCCGTCGCCTTGGCCAGATCCCAGCCGTGCAGGCACAGTTCGAGGAAGAGCATGGCGGCCATGCCGGACGCCGGCATGGAGCTGATCTCGCCCTCCCAGACGGCCGGGTCGGCCCAGGCGGCGACGGACCGGTCCAACTGCCCGGCATAGTGCCGCGCCCACTGCGGGTCCGCGGTGAAGTCGCGGGCGGCGAGGTCGTCGGGGTGCGGCTCGCGCCTGGCCCGCAGCTCCATGCCGATACCGGTGAAGGCGACCAGGTGGTTGACCAGGGCGCGGGTGTCGTAGTCCGGGCAGGGGGTCGGTCCTGCGAGCCGGTCCTGGCCGATCCCGGCGGTGATACGGGCCGCCTCCCGCGCGCTGTCGGCGATCTGTGCGTGGAAGTTCATGCCCGCGACGCTACGCAGCGCCCCGCGGCCCGTCTTGAACAAACGCGACACCGCATAGGCTGGGGCCATGACCGGGCACGGCTTGAGCCGCGGGGTGCTGCGGCCGGACGCGGCGGCCGGTTTCCTCGACGTACGCAAGCAGCCGCCCGCGCCCGCCCTGGCCGGCCTCGTGGACTTCTACTGGAACCCCCGCTGGGACCTGCGCGGGCGCGACCCGTACGAGCAGAAGGTGCTCGCGCACCCCAATGTGCACCTGGTCTTCGAACCGGAGGGGGCGCTGGTCTACGGGGTCCAGCGCGGGGTGTTCGTCCGGCGACTGGCCGGTGCGGGGCAGGTCTTCGGGGTGAAGTTCCGGCCGGGGGCCTTCCGGCCGTTCGCGCACGGCCCGGTGGCCGCCCTCGCCGACCGTAGGGTCCCGGCCGCCGACGTCTTCGGAGCCGCGGTGGCGGAGGTGGGCCGGCGGATCCTGGCGCTGGACGACCTGGCGGCGATGGCCGCGCTCGCCGACGGCTTCCTGCTCGGCCTGCTGCCCGCGCTGCCGGCCGACCCGCAGGTCGCCGAGGTCGCCGCCCTGGTCGAGACGATCACCGCGAGCCCGCGGCTCTTCCGGGTGGACGAGCTGGCCCGGGGCCTCGGCATGCCGGTACGGCGGTTGCAGCGCCTCTTCGCGGAATACGTCGGAGCGTCGCCGAAGTGGGTGCTGCGCAGGGCCCGGCTGCACGAGGCCGCCGCCCGGGCCGACGAGGGGGCCGGCCTGGACTGGGCGGCGCTCGCCGCCGACCTCGGCTACGCCGACCAGGCGCACCTCACCCGGGACTTCACCGCCGCGGTCGGCTCGCCGCCCAGCAGATACGCGGGCCGCTGAATTCCGGTTTCGTTAGGTGTTCGGGCCTCCCAGGCACATAATGAGGGTATACATCGGAGGTCTGGCGGCGCCGCGGGACCTGAACAAGGGGAGGGCGCGGATGGCGGTCACCGACGAGGCCATCGAGAAGATCAAGGAGATGATCGTCTCCGGGGCGCTCCGGCCCGGCGACCGGCTCCCCAAGGAGAGCGAGCTGGCCGCCGAGCTGGGCCTGTCGCGCAATTCGCTGCGCGAGGCCGTGCGGGCGCTGTCGCTGATCCGGATCCTCGACGTGCGGCAGGGCGACGGCACGTACGTCACCAGCCTCGACCCGCAGCTGCTGCTCGAAGCGCTGAGCTTCGTGGTGGACTTCCACCGCGACGACACGGTGCTGGAATTCCTCGCGGTGCGGCGCATCCTGGAGCCGGCCGCCACCGCGATGGCGGCGATCCGCATCCCCGCGGAGGAGCTGGACGTGCTGGAGGGCAAGCTCGACGCGCTCGGGCCGGAGCCCTCGGTGGAGGAACTGGTCGCCTCCGACCTGGAATTCCACCGCGGCATCGTGCAGGGCTCGGGCAATTCGGTTCTGTGCTCGCTCCTGGACGGCCTGTCGGGCCCCACCACCCGCGCGCGTGTCTGGCGCGGCCTCACCCAGGAGGACGCGGTGTCGCGGACGCTGCATGAGCACCGGGCGATCCTGAGCGCGCTCAGGGACCGCGACGCGGAGGCCGCGCGGTCCTGGGCGACGGTGCATGTCGCCAGCGTCGAACAGTGGCTCCGCTCGACGCTCTGAATCCCCCCGGGCGACCGGGGGCGTCCCGCCGCCTCCACACGACGGTCCGCCGTGGCTTGTCGCGCAGTTCCCCGCGCCCCTGAGGGGTTGCCGCTTGCGGTGGCGTTGCTTCTTTTCCGCCGCGGTGGCTGCGCGGGCCGCTCCTCGCACCCCTGGTGGCCTGCCCTCTGCGCAAGAGGGCGCCCCTCCGGGGCGCGGGGAACTGCGCGGCCGGCCGCGGCGCACGGGCAGGGCACGGGCAGCCGCCGGCCAGGCGCCGGGCTCAGGTCAAGGCATAGACGCGGGAAGCGTTTCCGCCGAAGACGGCGGACCGCTCGGCCGCGGAGAGGCCGCCCACGGCCTCCTCCGCCAAGGCCAGCACGGCCCCGTACGTCGCGGCAAGCGTGCAGACCGGCCAGTCGGAGCCGAACAGGACCCGGGACGGGCCGAAGACGTCGAGGGCGTGCCGCGCGTACGGCAGGACATCGCCCGGCGTCCACCGCCCCCAGTCCGCCTCCGTCACGAGCCCCGACAGCTTGCAGCTGACGTTCGGCAGCGCGGCGAGCCGTCGCAGCTGCGCGCCCCACGGCTCCCACCCGCCGGAGGCGACCGGCGGCTTCGCCGCGTGGTCGAGGACGAAGCGGAGTTCGGGCAGCGCCGCCGCCGTCTCCAGCGCCGCGGGCAACTCGCGCGGGGTGACCAGCAGGTCGTAGGCCAGTCCCGCAGCGGCGACCGTGGCGAGGCCGCGGCGGACACCGGCGCGGGCCAGCCACCACGGGTCGGACTCGTCCTGGACCTGGTGGCGTACCGCGACCAGCGGGCCGGTCAGCGAGGCGAGGACATCGCCGAGAGCGGGGTCGGTGAGGTCGGCCCAGCCGACGACGCCGGCGATCCGGCCGCCGGAGGCCGCCGCGGTGGCGAGCAGTTCGCGGGTCTCCTCCAGCGACGAGCTGGACTGCACGACGACGGTCGCGTCGATGCCGTGCTCGGCGAGCAGCGGTTCCAGCTCGGCCAGTTCGAAGGTGCGGGCGATGGGGTCCAGGTCCGCGCCGGTCAGCCACGGCTGCGGGCGCCGCGCGAGGTCCCACAGGTGGTGGTGCGCGTCGATCCGCATCGGCTACTCCCCCGCCGTGACGGTGCCCGCGAGCGGCAGCGGTACGTCGGTGTCCAGCAGGCCGCGTCCGACCAGGGCGTGCCACATCGCGTCCGGGATGCCGTGCTCGAACATCGCGGTGTTGTCCCGCACCTCCTCGGGGCCGGCCGCGCCGACGACGGCGGAGACCACGCTGGGGTGGGCGAAGGGGTAGCGCAGGGCGGCGGCCCGCAGCGGGACGCCGAACTCGCCGCACACCGCCGCCATCTCCAGCGCCCGGTCCAGCAGCTCCGGTGGCGCCGCCGCGTAGTTGTAGTGCGCCCCGGGCCTGGGGTCGGCCAGCAGCCCGGAGTTGTAGACCCCGCCGACGACGACCTTGGTGCCGCGGCGCTCGCACACCGGCAGCAGGTCGTCGTAGGCGGTGCGTTCCAGCAGGGTCCAGCGGCCCGCGCACAGCACCACGTCGACGTCGAGGTCGGCGACCAGCCGGGCCAGGACGTCGCTGTGGTTCATGCCGAAGCCGATGGCCTTGACCAGGCCCTGGTCGCGCAGTTCGGCGAGCGCGGGGAAGCCGGTGGCGTAGACGTCGGGCAGGTGGTTCTCGACGTCGTGCAGGTAGACGATGTCGACGGCGTCTACGCCGAGCCGCCGCAGCGAGCCCTCGAGGGTGGCCCGTATGCCGTCGGCGGTGAAGTCCCAGACCCTGGCCCGGTCCGGGACGTCGGTGAAGCCCTGCCCGTCCGGCAGTTCCCCCGGCCCGAGGTCGCGCAGCCGGCGCCCGACCTTGGTGGACAGCACGTAGGACGCGCGGTCCCGGCCGGCCAGCGCCCGGCCGAGCCGCTCCTCCGAGCGGCCCAGGCCGTAGTGCGGGGCGGTGTCGAAGTACGTGACGGGCCGCCCCGCGTCGAAGGCGGCGGCCACGGTGGCCTCCGCCTCCTCGTCGGTGATGGCGCGGTAGAGATTGGCCAGCGGCGCGCAGCCGAGGCCGAGCCGGGGCAGTGCCGGTACGGGCATACGGGATGTCCTTCTGCTGGGCTGGGCCGGCTGCGCTGCGCTGCGGTCGGACCGGATCGAGTCGGAGCGGTTCAGAACAGGCCGGATCAGGTCGGTCGGATCGGGTCGGTCGGATCGGATCGGTCGGATCGGTCAGATACGGAAGGCGGCTCTGGTCAGTCCTGCTTCTCGCCGCTCGCGAAGCGGGAGATGATCAGGGCGACGATGATGATGGCACCGTAGAGGAACTTGTCCCACAGCGGCGGCACGCCGCCAAGGGTCGTGACGTTCACGACCAGCTGCAGGCTGACCACACCGGTGAGCGCGCCGAAGAGCGTGCCTCGGCCGCCGTTGAGGCTGACACCTCCGATGACCGTGGCGGCGAAGACCTGGAAGATCCAGCCGTCGCCCTGGGTGGCGGAGATGGCGCCGTAGTGCCCGGCGTAGAGCACACCGGCGAAGGCGGCGATCAGTCCGCCGAGCGCCAGCACGATCCAGGTGATCCGGTCCACCCGGATGCCGGCCGCCCTGGCCGCCTCGGTGTTGCCGCCGATCGCGTACAGCGCGCGGCCGTGCCGCAGGTAGCCCAGGGCCAGGCCGCCGATGGCGAACAGCAGCAGGCAGATCCACACCGCGGCGGGCGCCCCGAACCAGGACGCCTTGCCCAGGTAGGAGAAGGACGACGGCACCGCCACGATGGACTTCCCCTGCGCGACGCCGTCCTGGAGGCCGCGCAGCATGGTCAGCATGCCCAGGGTGGCGATGAAGCCGTTGACCCGCAGCTTGAGGATCAGGAAGCCGTTGACCGCGCCGATGACCAGGCCGACGGCCAGGCACACCGGGATCGAGGACCAGGTGGGGAAGAGCCCGATGCCGTGGAAGGTCGCGGGGCCGCTGCTGGGCAGCACCAGCCACATCGCGATGACCGGCGCGACGCCGATGGTGGACTCCAGGGAGAGGTCCATCCGGCCGCATATCAGGATCAGCGCCTCGGCGAGCACCAGCAGGCTCAGCTCGCTGCTCTGCTGGAGCACGCCGATCAGGTTGTCGGATGTCAGGAACACCGGCGACACGATGAAGCCGATGACGCCCAGCACCAGGATCACCGGGATCAGCGACAGGTCGCGGTAGCGGCTGAGCTGGAAGCGCGGCGGCGCCGGGCGGGGTTTGTCCGGTACGGCCAGGTCGGCGGTCAACTGGGTGGTCTCACTCATCCTCGGCTCCCTTGTCGCCGCCCGCGCCCGCGGGCAGCCCTTCCATCGCCGAGACCAGGTCCCGGTCGGTCCATCCGCTGCCGAACTCGGCGATCACCCGTCCGTGGAAGAGCGCGATCACCCGGTCGCAGACCCGCAGGTCGTCGAGTTCGTCGGAGACGATGACGGCCGCGTCGCCCCGGTCGGCGACCCCGCGGACCACGCCGAGCAGCGCGTCCTTGGACTTCACGTCGACGCCCGCGGTCGGCCGGATGGCCACCAGCACCCGCGGGTCGCGGGCCAGCGCCCGCGCGATGACGACCTTCTGCTGGTTGCCGCCCGACAGGTCGGAGACCGGCTGGGCGGGTCCTGAGGTCTTGATGTCCAGCGAGTCGATCATCCGCTGGGCGAACGTACGGGTCCGCGACGGCAGGACGGTGCCGTACGGGCCGAGCTGGTCGGTCACCGTGAGGGTGGCGTTCTCCGCCACGCTGCGGCCCAGCACCAGGCCCTGCCGGTGCCGGTCCTCGGGGACGTAGCCGATCCCGGCGTTCAGCGCGTGCGGCACGCTGCCCGGGCGTACGCCCCGGCCGTCGACCGTCGCCCGGCCCGCGGTGGCCTTGCGCAGGCCGACCAGGGTCTCGCCGAGCGCGGTGTTGCCACTGGCGGTGGCGCCGGCCAGGCCGAGCACCTCGCCGGCGCGTACCGCGAAGTCGATCGGCTGGAAGACGCCGTCCAGGGCCAGCGCCTCGGCCCGCAGCACCGCGTCGTCCGCGGACGCACCGGACCGCGGCCGGCCGTCGGGCTCCTGCCCGGCGGACTCCTGCGCGCCCGGTTCCTGCCCGGCGGACTTCTCCGCCGCGGGCATCCGCCCCGCGGCGGCGGACTTGGCGTGCCAGGCCGTCGCGTTCTGCGCCGCCTCGCCCGTCATGGCCGCCACGAGGTCCGCCTTGTCCAGGTCCGCGACGGGCGCGGTCAGGATGTGGCGGGCGTCGCGGTAGACCGTGACGGTGCTGCACAGGTCGTAGACCTCTTGCAGGTGGTGCGAGATGAACAGGAACGCGACGCCCTGCTGCTGGAGTTCGCGCAGCTTGGTGAACAGCCGCTCGATGCCTGCCGCGTCGAGCTGCGCGGTGGGCTCGTCCAGGATGATGAACCGGGCGCCGAAGGAGAGCGCTCGCGCGATCTCCACGAACTGGCCCTGCTCCACCGTGAGATCGGCGGCCCGGGTGGCGGGGTCGACGTCGACGCCGTACTCGGCGAGCAGCTCGCTGGCGTCGGCCCGCAGCCTGGACCAGCGGATCCGGCCGCGCTGGAACCTGTTGAGGTACAGGTTCTCGGCGACCGTCAGGTCGGGTACGACCATGGACTTCTGGTAGACGCAGGCGACCCTGGCCTGCCAGGCGGCGGTGTCACCCGGAGCGGGCGCGGGTTCGCCGAGGAAGGCGACCCGGCCCGCGTCGGGTGCGTGCAGCCCGGTCAGTACCGACACCAGGGTGGACTTGCCCGCACCGTTGCGGCCGACCAGCGCGTGCGAGTCGCCGACCGCCACGGTGATGCCCACCTGGTCCAGCGCGACGGTGGGTCCGAAGCGCTTGACGACGCCCTCGGCGTGAACCGCGGGAGGAGGGGTTGAGGCCTGACCGTTGCTCATGTGCGCTCAGCTCTTTCCGAGCTGGTTGGCCCACAGGCTGGGGTCGTCCACGTTGTCCTTCGTCACCAGCGGCGCGGGCAGCTGGTCCTCCAGGCCGTTGGAGATGGTGACGATGGTGGAGTTGTGGTCGGTGGGACCGGGCTTGAAGGTCTGTCCGGCGAGCGCGGCCTTGGCGTAGTACAGGGCGTACTTGGCGTAGAGGTCGGCCGGCTGGGAGATCGTGGCGTCGATCTGGCCCGCCTTGATCGCCTTGAACTCGTCCGGGATGCCGTCGTTGGAGATGATGGTGATGTGGCCGGGGGTGCCCGGCGGCTTGAGCAGGTGCTTCTGCTCCAGCAGGGCCAGCGTCGGCTGCAGGAAGACGCCGCCGGCCTGCATGTAGATGCCGTTGACGTCCGGGTCGGAGGCGAGCGTGGTCTGCAGCTTCGCGGACGCCACGTCACCCTTCCAGTCGGTGGCCAGCGCGATCACCTTGACGGCGGGGAACTTGGTCTTCATGCAGGAGGCGAACGCCTCCGAGCGGTCCCGGCCGTTGATCGAGTCGAGGGCGCCCTCGAATTCCACGACCTTGCCCTTGCCGCCGAGCTGCTTGCCCAGGTAGTCGCAGGCGTTGGTGCCGTAAGCCTTGTTGTCGGCGCGCACCACCATGTAGACCTTGCCCTTGTCGGGGCGGGTGTCGACGCTGATCACCGGGATCTTCTTGCCGGCCAGCTTGTCCAGGGTGGAGGCGACGGCGCCGGTGTCCTGCGGGGCCATCACGATCGCCTTGGCGCCCTGGTCGGTGAAGGTCTGCACATTGGCGACCAGCTTGCCGATGTCGTTCTGCGAGTTGGTGCGGGGCAGCGCGGAGACCTCGCCGGCCTTGACGCCCTTCTCGATGTAGCCGTTGTAGGAGTTCCAGAAGTCGCTGTCGGAGCGCGGCAGGTCGATCCCCACCTTGCCGGAGGTGCCGGCCTTGTCGTCGCTGCCTCTGTTGCAGCCCGCGAGCGCGGTGACCGCGAGGAGGGCCGCGATGGCGGCAACGGTCGTCTTACGCAGTCTCATCGTCGAGTTCTGCCCTTCGAGAGTGTGTCGGCTCTGAGTGGTGCGGGGTGGTGCGGTGCTGATGCCGAGGGGTGCCGCGGGGTGCTCAGTTGGCGGGACGCAGGCGCAGGCCCTGCATTCCGCCGTCCACGGCCAGGGCGGTGCCGGTGACGCTCGCCGCCGCCGGGCTCGCCAGGTAGACGATGGCCGCGGCGACCTCGTCGGCGGACACCAGCCGGCCCAGCGGCTGGCGGGCGTCGAGTGCCGCGCGCTCGGCGGCCGGGTCCTCGGCCTGGTCGAGCAGCCGGCCGATCCACGGGGTGTCGGCGGTCCCGGGATTGACGCAGTTGACCCGTACGCCCTCGCGTACGTGGTCGGCGGCCATCGCGAGGGTCAGCGAGAGGACCGCGCCCTTGCTCGCGCTGTACAGGGCACGCTGTGGCAGCCCCGCTGTGGCGGCGATGGAGCAGGTGTGGGTGATGGAGGCGCTGCCGGGCCGGTCGGCGGCCGACGCGCGCAGGTGGGGCAGGGCGGCGCGGGCGGCACGGACCAAGCCGAGGACGTTGACGTCCAGCACGGTGGACCACTCCTCGTCGGCGTTGTCCTCCACGGTGCCGATGGCGCCGGTCCCGGCGTTGCCCACCAGGATGTGCAGCCCGCCGAGTTCGCGTACGGCCTCGCCTACCGCGTCGCGCACCTGCCGGTCGGAGGTGACGTCGGCGGCGACCGGGTAGGTGCCGTCGGGGGCGCCCGCCGGGTCGCGGTCCAGGACGGCGACCCGGGCGCCGCGGGCGGTCAGCAGGGCCGCGGTGGCGGCGCCGATCCCGGAGGCGCCGCCGGTGACCAGGGCGGTGAGGCCGGCGAAGTCCTGGGTGACTGCGGTGGGGGTCGTACTGGTCATCGGGTCAGCTCCTGTCGCGCCTGCCACACCGGTCCGTCGGGGTAGCGGTAGTCGGCCAGCGTTCCCGGCACCATACGGGCGGAGAAGCCGGGCGCCGAGGGAGCCCGGTAACGCCCGTTCTCCACCACGGCGGGGTCGGTGAAGTGCTCGTGGAGGTGGGGAACGTACTCGATCACCCGGTCGTCGAGACGGCCGGAGACCGCGACGTAGTCGAACATCGCCAGGTGCTGGACCAGTTCGCACAGGCCCACGCCGCCGGCGTGCGGGCAGACCGGGACGCCGAACTTGGCGGCCAGCAGCAGGATCGCGATGTTCTCGTTGACCCCGGCGACCCGGGCGGCGTCGATCTGGACGAAGTCCACCGCGCCGGCCTGGAGCAGCTGCTTGAAGACCACCCGGTTGGCGACGTGCTCGCCGGTGGCGACCCTGACCGGCTGCCCGGCGCGGACCGCCGCGTGCGCGAGCACGTCGTCGGGGCTGGTGGGCTCCTCGATCCAGTACGGGTCGTGCGGTGCGAGCGCCCGCATCCAGCTGACGGCCTCGGCGACGTCCCAGCGCTGGTTGGCGTCCACCGCGATCCGGATGTCGGGGCCGACCGCGGCGCGGGCCAGCCGCATCCGGCGCAGGTCGTCCTGGAGGTCGGCGCCGACCTTGAGCTTGATCTGGGTGAAGCCGGCGGCGACCGCCTCCTTGGCCAGCCGGGTCAGCTTCTCGTCGGAGTAGCCGAGCCAGCCGGGTTCCGTGGTGTAGGCGGGGTAGCCGTCCCTGCGCAGCGCCGCGGCACGGTCGGCGCGGCCCGGCTCGGCGCGGCGCAGGATGTCCAGCGCCTCGTCGCGGGTCAGGGCGTCGCTGAGGTAGCGGAAGTCGACCAGGTCGACGATCTGGTCCGGGCTCATGGACGCCAGCAGGTCCCAGACCGGCCGACCGGCCTCCCGGGCGGCCAGGTCCCAGGCGGCGTTGATCACCGCCCCGGCCGCCATGTGCATCACACCCTTCTCCGGGCCGAGCCAGCGGAGTTGCGAGTCGTGGGTGAGCAGCCGGTAGAAGGCGCCGAGGTCGCCGGTGACACTGTCCACCGAGCGGCCGACCACATAGGGTCGCAGGGTGCTGATCGCCGCGGCGACGACGTCGTTTCCGCGGCCGATCGTGAAGCACAGACCGTACCCCGCGAGACCGCCGGGGGAATCGGTACGGAGCACGACATAGGCGGCGGAGTAGTCGGGGTCGGGGTTCATGGCGTCCGAGCCGTCGAGCTGCTCCGAGGTCGGAAAGCGGATGTCGTACGCGTCGACCTCGGTAATGGTCGGACTCATGCACACTCCCGTCGCGAGACATCGGATCTTTTCTTGATGATCCGATGTATAGCGGCGCGCACTGGTGCCCGTCCAGGGGGAAGCCGGAAGTTGTTGATAACAGATCGGATGTCTTGGCGTCCGCTTTGCCGCTCTGTGTGGACTTCGCCGCCACCGAGAGCGACCGCGCCGCCGTCCGTGACGGTCGGGGCACGTAGGCTGGTGGCGCACGAAAGAAGAGCACAGCAGCAGCCGGAAAGGGGACGGAACCGCTCCCGCCGGCCGGAAGGAGGCGCCGGGTGATCGAGCTGGAGGGGGTGCCCGAGCTGATCGATCCGGTCATGGTCGCCGCGTTCGAGGGCTGGAACGACGCCGGGGACGCAGCCTCCACCGCGGTCGGGCACATGGACCGGGAGTTCAAGGGCGAGGTCTTCGCCGCGCTGGACGCCGAGGACTACTACGACTTCCAGGTCAACCGGCCCACGGTCTGGATGGAGGACGGCGTACGGAAGATCACCTGGCCGACCACCCGGCTGTCGGTGGTCAGGATCCAGACGCCCAAGCCCCGCGACGTGGTGTTGGTCCGCGGCATCGAGCCCAGCATGCGCTGGCGGTCGTTCTGCAACGAGATCCTGGGGTTCGCGCACGAACTGGGCGTCGAGATGGTGGTGGTGCTCGGCGCGCTGCTCGGCGACACCCCGCACACCCGCCCGGTCCCGGTCACCGGCGTCACCTCCGACCCGGACCTGGCCACCGCGCTCAATCTGGAGGAGTCCCGGTACGAGGGACCCACCGGCATCGTCGGCATCCTCCAGGAGGCGTGCACCCACGCCGGCATCCCCGCGGTCAGCCTGTGGGCCGCGGTGCCGCACTACGTCTCCCAGCCGCCCAACCCCAAGGCCACCCTGGCGCTGCTCAACCGCCTTGAGGACCTGCTCGACCTGCGCATCCCGCAGGGCGAGCTGCCCGAGGACGCCAGGGCGTGGCAGGTCGGCGTCGACCAGCTGGCCGCCGAGGACAGCGAAGTCGCCGAATACGTGCAGACGCTGGAGGAGGCGCGGGACACCGCGGAATTGCCGGAGGCGTCGGGCGAGGCCATCGCCAGGGAATTCGAGCGCTATCTGCGGCGCCGTGATCCGCAGCCGGGCGATTACGCGAGCGAGGGCGGCGACGGCGTACCGCAATTCCGTGACCTCGGCAGGCAGCAGCCGCGGCCGGAGGAAAAGGATTCCGCGGACGGCGGGGAAAGCGGCGGCGAGCGCGCCGAGCCGGACGGACAGGACGACGGCGACAGCGACTGACCGGGCGGCGCGGCCCGCCCGCACCGGGCGCGGACGCCCGCCCCCGCACCGGGGCGGGCCGGGGCGCCCTGCTGAGTGTGCACGGATCGTCAAGTCCCAGAACACTCCGTGACAACACCGCTACTGCGGGGCCTGCCATAATCGTCGGGTGAACGCGGAAAACCCCGGACCGACCACACGTTCGCCCTTTTCATCCCGTTCCCTGGGGGGGACCATGGAAATACTCGAACATATGGATGACGTGGATGTCAGCATTCTGGTCTTAATGCGGGACGGTCTTTCCGACGCGACGATCGGAAGAAGACTGTCCCGAGGACACCGGACGATTCAGCGGCGTATCTGCCACATGATGGACAGCCTCGGCGTATCCGGCCGCTTCGCACTCGGTCTGAAAGTGGCGGAACTCAATCTGCTGGCCGCCCAGGACGGCCCCGGGTACGCCGGTGACCTGACCGGCCTCCAGCACTGAGCCGGTGACGAGCCGGGACCCCGGGGCCGGGGGTTCCCGGGCGGTCGGGGACGGGAGGGCGGTCACCGCAGCGGCTGCGCCGCGGTGACCGCCCTCCCGCGTGCCGTCACGCGGGCCCGCGACGGGACGCGGACCGGCGTCAGGCGCGGGCGGCCCTCACAGCGCCACGCCGAGCAGCGCGTCCACCGCGCGCGAGACCAGGCCGGGCGCCCCGGTGTCGGCGCCGCCGTCGGCCTGCTGCGCCGCCGCCCAGCGGTCCACCGCGGCCAGGGCGCTCGGCGCGTCAAGGTCGTCGGCCAGGGCGGCGCGGATCTCCTCGACCAGCGCCTCGGCCGGCGGTCCGTCCGGCCGGGACACCGCGGCCCGCCAGCGCTCCAGCCGGGCCACCGCCTCGTCCAGTACCGCGTCGGTCCACTCCCAGTCGGACCGGTAGTGGTGGGCGAGCAGCGCCAGCCGGATCGCCGCCGGGGCCACGCCCTCGTGGCGCAGCGCGGAGACGAAGACCAGGTTGCCCTTGGACTTCGACATCTTCTCGCCGTGCAGCGCCACCATCCCGGCGTGCACGTACGCCTTGGCGTACGGGAATTCGCCGGTGAGCACCTGGGCGTGCGAGGCGCCCATCTCGTGGTGCGGGAAGGCCAGGTCGGAGCCGCCGCCCTGGACGTCGAAGCCCATGCCGAGGTGGTCCAGCGCGATGGCGACGCACTCGATGTGCCAGCCGGGGCGTCCGGCGCCCAGCGAGCCGCCGTCCCAGCTCGGCTCGCCCGGCCGGGCCGCCAGCCACAGCATCGGGTCGAGCGGGTTCTTCTTGCCCGGGCGGTCCGGGTCGCCGCCGCGCTCGGCGGACAGCAGCCGCATCGCGGCGGCGTCGAGGCGGGAGACCCCGCCGAAGTGCGGGTCGGACTCGATGGAGAAGTAGGTGTCGCCGCCGAGCTCGTAGGCCGCGCCCGCGTCCCTGAGCCGTTCGATCAGCGGCACGATTCCGGGGATGGCCTCGACGGCGCCGATGTAGTGGGTGGGCGGCAGCATCCGCAGGGCGGTCATGTCCTCGCGGAAGAGCGCGGTCTCGCGCTCGGCGAGCGCGGCCCAGTCCTCGCCGGTGGCCTCGGCCCGCTCCAGCAGCGGATCGTCGACGTCCGTGACGTTCTGCACGTAGTGGACCTGGCGCTTCGTGTCGAGCCACACGCGCTGAACGAGGTCGAACGCGTTGTAGGTGGCCGCGTGCCCCAGGTGGGTGGCGTCGTAGGGAGTGATCCCGCAGACGTAGAGGCGGGCGACCGGTCCGGGCTCGACGGCCGCAAGGCCACCGGTCGCGGAGTCGTGGAGACGGAGTGCGCGTCCAGTGCCGGGAAGGGCAGGGACGTCGGAAGCGGGCCAGGCATGCATGTCATGAGATTAACCGTGTGGACGCATGTCAAACGACCGGGAGCAGCACGTTTGCCCCGGGAGGTCGCGCCGGTCACACCGGGCGCAACCGCTCCTGTCACACCGGCGGCCATGGTATAGAAGGCCACTGCCCGCCCGGCGCCGGATGCAATCCGGTCTCCAGCAGCCGGCCGACCCTGGCTCTGACCGCGTCGGTCTCGGCCGTGGTGATCAGCGCCTTCAGCCGCTCGCCCAGGTCGCCGTCCAGCGCCGCGCCGAGCCCGGCCAGTACGGTGACGGCCTCGGCGGGCAGCGGTTCGCCGGCCCAGCCCCACAGCAGGGTGCGCAGCTTGTCCTCGGTGTGGAAGGTCACCCCGTGGTCGATGCCGTAGAGCCGGCCGCCGGCCGCGGGCAGCAGATGGCCGCCTTTGCGGTCGGCGTTGTTGATGACCGCGTCGAGCACCGCGAGCCGTCGCAGCCGCTGGTCGTCGGCGTGCACCAGCAGCGCGGTGCGCCCGTCGGCCACCTCCGCCTCGACCACCGCCTTCCAGCCGGCCGCGGGCTCGGTGTCCTCGGTGAGCGCGAGCAGCGCGCCGTCGTCCGGCTCGGCCTCTATCCACAGCTGCACCATGCCCTCGCCGTACGGCCCGTCGCGCAGCACGGTGGGCGGCACCAGGCCCCAGCCGGTGGCCTCGGAGACCAGATAGGCGGCGACCTCGCGCTGGGCCAGGGTGCCGTCGGGGAAGTCCCACAGCGGGCGCTCACCCGCTACGGGCTTGTAGACGCAGTTCAGGGTCCGGCCTTCGTGGACGGTCTCGCAGTACAGCACCGCGTTCGACGCGTCGCGCACCTGGCCGCGTACGGTCAGCTCGCCGTCGGTCAGCGCCGCCGTGCCGGCGCTCAGGCCGACCTCCGGTACCCGTTCTGACGCGGGCATACGTGTCCTTCCGGATCCAGGGGGAGGCTGCACAGCGGGCACGGCGGGCGGCCGGCCGAGACCACGTCGAGCGCGCGCTTGGCGAAGGAGCGGGCCTGGGCGCCGGTCAGCAGCACCCTCAGCAGCGGCGGCCCGTTCTCGTCGTCCTGGAGCATCTCCTCCTCGGCCGCCTCCAGGTCGTCGTCGTCCTCACCCGCCAGCTCGACCAGCGCCTGTGCCTCGATGACCATGCGGTCGTGGGCACCGTCCCAGGCCAGGGCCATGGTGCCGACCCGGAACTCCTCCTCGACGGGCACATCGAGGGGTGCGGTGTCCTGCAACTCGGTGGGGGCCACAGCGGGCACCGCGGCATTGCCGCCGCTGCGCCGCACGACCTCGTCGAGCAGCTCGTCGATCCGCTCGGCCAGCGCGGCCACCTGGGTCTTCTCCAGGGCGACGCTGGTAGTCATGCCGGACGCTCGGGCCTGCAGGAAGAACGTACGCTGGCCCGGCTGGCCGACCGTCCCGGCCACGAAACGGTCGGGGTGCTCGTAGAAGAAGACCTGGCGGGGCACGTCCTGCTCCGTTTGCTCGGCTGCGTGTCTGTGGTGCGCGTATCCGTACTGCGGGTGGCTGCGGCGCGTAGGCGGTGCGGGGTCGCCGTCACCGTCCCTACAGTGTGGCCACCACCCTACTGCGGAAGCTGATCACAGGGCGCCGGTGGAGCCGCCGACCACCGCGTCGTCCGGCGCGCCCCCGGGCGCAGCGGGCGCCGGGGCGAGGCCGCCGAGGTCCCCGGTGTCGCCGAGGCGCAGCAGGAACGGCCGGTGCGGGGTGTAGCGGATGACGGTGACCGAGCACGGGTCGGTGCTGATCCGCTGGAAGAGGTCCAGGTGCATGCCGAGCGCGTCGGCGGCCAGCGACTTGATGATGTCGCCGTGCGAGCACAGCACGTACAGCGCGTCGGGGCCGTGCTCGGCCTCGATCCGCGCGTTCCAGTCGCGGACCGCCTCGACCGCGCGGGCCTGCATGGCGCGCAGCGACTCGCCGCCCTCGCCGGGGAAGACCGCGGCCGAGGGGTGCCGCTGGACGGTGGTCCACAGCGGCTCGTCGGCCAGTTCGGCCAGCTTGCGGCCGGTCCAGTCGCCGTAGTGGCACTCGCCGATCCGGTCCTCGGTGTGCAGCGGCAGTCCCGAGCGGGTGTCGAGCAGCGGGCGTACGGTCTCCTGGCAGCGCTGGAGCGGGCTGCTGACGACGGCGGCGAGCGGCAGGACCGCCAGCCGGGCGGCGAGCGCGGTCGCCTGCGCCCGGCCGGTGTCGTCCAGGGCGACGCCCGGACTCCAGCCGGCCAGTACGCCCTCGGCATTGGCGGTGGACCGGCCGTGCCGGACAAGGATCGCGGTGGGCATGTCCGCCACCGTAACCCTTCCGCGCCGGGTCCGTTGTGCTGGGTGACGGCCGTGGCGGGGATGATCCCCCCGAGCCCCCACCACGGCCGCTGAATTCCCGTACGCCCACGCGATATTGCTCCGATCCGCTGTCCCCGGCACAGGTCCCGCGCTCCCGCCCCCTGGGTAAGGTTCAGCAGAGGTCGGGAGGACCTCGGAAGTCGGTATCGCGAAGCGGGTGGAGATGTTCAGCAAGGCGACGAGGAGCCGCCCGGCTGCGAGCGGGGCGCGCCCCGCCGGCACCGACTGGTCTCCGTACGGTCGGCTGGAGGACGCCGCGGAGGTGTACTTCCTGCACGCGGACGTCGCGCTGGACGCCATCGAGGGAGTGCTGGGCAGGCGCCGGGTGCGCGGCTTCACCCTGGAACGGGTGGTGGACCTCACCGAGGCGGGCGCGTCGGTCTGGCAGGAGGCCGCGGTGTGCGACGGGCGGCGGCTGATCCTGTGGCACAGCGAGGAGCTGGCCGACGCCAAGGCGCCGGGCGGTACGGTGCTCGACTCCTCGGTGCAGGTGCTGCCGCTGGACTCGATCGGGCACGTCGGGATGCGCACCCTGGTCGGGCGCGACGAGCTGGGGCAGCGGATCGACCGCGGGGTCTACCTGGTGCTGGCCACCGCGATGCCGCACGAGCTGAGCGCGGTGCCGGCCGACCCCGACTCGCCGCTGCCGGTGGCCTCGGCCAAATTCCGGCCCGAGGCCTTCCGGTTCAGCAAGTCGCTGGACGACGGAGGACCGGGCCAGATAGCCCGGCTGATCGCCTTCGGCCGGCTGCTGGGCCGGCTCGTTCCCGGCTGAGCCGCCGCTCCCCTGCCCCGCTCCCGCTTCGTACCGGTCCGCTTGGGCCGCGGAACCCTCCCCGCTGGACCCTTCCGCCGGCCTCGCGCTACGCCAGGCCGGCCAGTTCCAGCGCCTCGACGCCGGCCCGCAGGCCGCCCACCCGCTCCTCCAGTGTGAAGCCGGCCGGGGCGAGGGTGAGCGTGGTGACGCCGGCCTCCGCGTAGGCCCGCATCCGGTCGGCGATCCGGGCGACCGGCCCCAGCAGGCAGGTGGAGTCGATCAGCTCCTGCGGCACCGCCGCCGCCGCGCCGCCCTTGTCGCCCGCCAGGTACTTGTCCTGGATCTCGGCGGCCTGCTTCTCGTAGCCCATGCGCTGGGCCAGCTGGTTGTAGAAGTTCTGCTTGCGGCTGCCCATGCCGCCGACGTAGAGCGCGGTGTACGGGCGGAAGTGGTCGGCGAGCGCGCCGATGTCGTCGCCGACGGCGAGCGGCAGGGTCGGGCAGACGTCGAAGCCCTCCAGCGCCAGGCCGGCCTTCTGGCGGCCCGCGCGCAGGTGCCGCAGCGCGGTGTCCTCCAGGTGCGCGGCCGAGGGGAAGATCAGCAGGGCGCCGTCGGCGATCTCGCCGGTCTGCTCAAGGTTCTTCGGGCCGATCGCGGCGATGTACAGCGGGATCTTCTCGCGCTCCGGGTGCACGGTGAGCTTGATCGGCTTGCCGGGGCCGCCGGGCAGCGGCAGCGTCCAGTGCTCGCCCTCGTGGGTCAGCCGCTCGCGGGACATCGCCTTGCGGACGATCTCGACGTATTCGCGGGTACGCGACAGCGGCTTGTCGAACTTCACGCCGTACCAGCCCTCGGAGACCTGCGGCCCGGACACGCCGAGGCCCAGCCGGAAGCGCCCGCCGGACAGCGAGTCCAGGGTCGCGGCGGTCATCGCGGTCATCGCCGGGGTACGGGCCGGGATCTGGAAGATGGCGGAGCCGACGTCGATCCGCTCGGTCTGGGCGGCCACCCAGGACAGCACGGTGGCCGCGTCTGAGCCGTAGGCCTCGGCGGCCCAGCAGACGGAATAGCCGAGCCGGTCGGCCTCCTGGGCGACGGCGAGGTTGTCCGCGTCCATACCGGCACCCCAGTAGCCGAGGTTGATCCCGAGCCTCATAGCACTCCCCTTGTACTGGTCGGTAACGTCGTTGTCCCCCGGACTGTAGCGTGCGGCGACGCCACGGGGGGCTGTCGGGTACGTCACTGCCGCCCATTCGGCCGGTGCGGGCAGTAATCTCAGCGCCCATGGAGCATAGGCACCTCGGCCGTACCGGGTTGCGTGTATCCCGGCTCGGGCTCGGCACGCTCACCTGGGGGCGCAACACCGGCGAACGCGACGCCGCCGACCAGCTCAAGACCTTCTGGAACGCCGGGGGTTCGCTGGTCGACACGGCGGACGTGTACGCCGACGGCGGCGCCGAGTACCTGCTCGGGCGGCTGGTCGAGGACCTGGTACCGCGCTCCGACCTGGTGATCGCCACGAAGGCGGGCAGCGTGCCCGACCCCGACCGGCGGTTCGACACCTCGCGCGGGCATCTGCTGTCGGCCCTCGACGCGTCGCTTCAGCGGCTCGGCACGGACTACGTCGACCTGTGGCAGGTGCACGCCTTCGACCCGGGCACGCCGCTGGAGGAGACGCTGCAGGCGCTGGACATCGCCGTCAGCTCGGGCCGGGCCCGCTACGTCGGGGTGTCCAACTTCTGCGGCTGGCAGCTCGCCAAGGCGGCGACCTGGCAGCTCGCGAGCCCCGGCCGCACCCCGCTGGCCAGCACGCAGATGGAGTATTCGCTGCTCCAGCGCGGTGTGGAGCGCGAGGTTCTGCCCGCCGCGGTCGACCTCGGCGTCGGGCTGCTGCCCTCCTCGCCGCTCGGCCGCGGCGTCCTGACCGGGAAGTACCGCAACGGCACACCGCAGGAGTCCCGCGGCGGCTCCGACGACATGGCGCCCTTCGTCGCGCCCTACCTGGACGACACGGCCGGCTCGATCGTGGACGCGCTGTCCATAGCGGCGGACGGGCTAGCCGTGTCCCCCCTGCATGTGGCTCTCGCCTGGGTACGCGACCGGCCCGGCGTCGCCGCACCGCTGCTCGGCGCGCGCAACGCCCAACAGCTCGCGGCGGCGCTGTCGGTGGAGGCGCTTACGCTTCCGGAAGAGATCTGCCTGGCGCTGGACGATGTGTCGGCGCCGCTGCACCGCTACCCGGACCACGACTGGAGCACGCTCTGAACGCGCGTCACGCTCCCTCCACGGAGGCCGCAATGCCCCCCGCCGACCCGCCGCCCGCCCCAAAACTTAACTTTACACCTATCTACCGGTCCAACCCACCACTCTGAGTGTGCCAA